>BACX01000886.1 GCA_000333335.1 Sphingomonas-like bacterium B12
GGCGCGGGCCGTATTGCAAGTGATTGATCTTCCTTTCGTCACGAAGCGAGCCTAAGCCCCCGTCAATGACCAACGACAATCGTACCCCGGCCGGCGACAAGGCCGGCGTTCCCAAGCGCATCTTCGCCCCCGCCCGCACCGAGGCGAAAACCGCCCGCGAGGCGGTGATTACCCCCCAGACGCAGGATCCGTCCTACCGGCTGGCCTTTCAGGACGACGAGTTCCTGCTGCGCGAGGATCTGCGCCCCGTGCGCTTCCAGCTCGAACTGCTCAAGACGCAGCTGACGCTGGACGAGGCCAATATCGGTTCCACCTTCGTGATGTATGGCTCCGCGCGCATACCGGCGCCCGACCGAGTGCAACTGGTGCTCGACGCCGCGAAGACACCCGAGCAGAAGGCGATCGCCGAAAAGCAGGCGGGCCTCGCCAAATATTATGACGAGGCGCGCAAGCTGGCGCGGCTGTCCAGCGGCGTGGGGCTGGACGAAGAGGGCAAGAAGCAGTTCGTGGTCTGCTCGGGCGGCGGCCCGTCGATCATGGAGGCGGCCAATCG
>BACX01000885.1 GCA_000333335.1 Sphingomonas-like bacterium B12
ATCGCGCCGCTTTGCCCTGCTCGAGAAACAACTGCCCGCCGACGTCCATGTCACGATGCTGGCGGACCGCACCACCGGCATCCGCGCCTCGGTCCACGACGTGCAGATCGAGCTGGTGCTGGCCGTATTGCTGGTGATGCTCGCCATCTTCCTGTTCCTGGGGGACTGGCGGGCGACGCTGGTCGCAAGCATCTCGGTACCGCTCTCGCTGGTCGGCACCTTCGGGGCGATGGAGCTGCTGGGTTTCAGCCTCAACAACCTGACGCTGATGGCCCTGACCATCGCCAGCGGTTTCGTCGTCGATGACGCCATCGTCGTGATCGAGAATATCGCCCGCCATCGCGAGCATGGCCTGAGCCCGCTCCAGGCGGCGCTGAAAGGCTCGGCCGAGATCGGCTTCACCATCGTCTCGCTCACCATATCGCTGATCGCCGTGCTGATCCCGCTGCTGTTCATGGGCGACGTGGTGGGGCGGCTGTTCCGCGAATTTGCGATCACGCTCGCCGTGACCATCCTGATCTCGGCCTTCGTCGCGCTGACGCTGACGCCGATGCTGTCGGCGCGCTGGCTGAAGGGCGGCGAGGTGGTCGCGGGACGCTTCGCGGCGCTTCCCCGTTTCTTCGATTCGCTCGGCGAGGCGTATGCGGCTGCGCTCGACTGGGTGCTCGCCCGTCAGGTGCTGACCCTGATCGTCTTCGCCGCGACCGTTGCCGTTACCGGGGCGCTGGCCTGGGGCATCCCTAAAGGCCTCTTTCCCGAGCAGGACGGCGGCCAGATCCAGGCGACCTTCCTTGCCGACCAGGCGAGTTCCTTCGCCACGATGGGCGCGGTCGAGGCGCGTCTGTCCGCCATCGTGCAGCGCGATCGGGCGGTCGAAAGCGTCACCGCCAATATTGGCGTCGACGGGCAGAAACGTGCGGTCTCGCAAGGGCGCATGACGATCAACCTCAAGCCC
>BACX01000884.1 GCA_000333335.1 Sphingomonas-like bacterium B12
CTTCGTCCGGCACGAGCTGCCCGAATTCGAAGCCGAGATCCTCGGCCGCGTCCGCCAGCCGCTCCAGCACGTCCTCGCGGCCGACAAAGCTGACGTCCACAAGCCGCTCGATGGAAGCGACATCACCATTGGCGGCCAGTTCGGCCAGCAATTCGCGATCCTGCTCCCACTCCTGCTCGAACCGCGCCTCGTCGATCGAGCGGCTCATGCCTTCTTCCCCAGCGCGCCCACGAACTGCTCGAACAGATAGTGGCTGTCCTGCGGGCCGGGGCTGGCTTCGGGGTGGTACTGGACGGAGAAG
>BACX01000883.1 GCA_000333335.1 Sphingomonas-like bacterium B12
ATTCGAGCTCGGTCCCGGGGATCCTCTAGAGTCGCTTGTCCGGATCGAGTGGGATGGCGGTGGATCGATCCGGCGCTGACAGGAATATGGCGCCGAGCGGAATCATACCTAGGTTTGTGCCCCGCGCTCGCCGCCGCCTGGATACCCGGCATCGTCCCGAAATCGGGCCGCCGAGCCGCGTCAGTGCAGCTTGAGCCGCGGTCGCACGAACGCGTTCACCCGACCCACGATCATCAGCGCCAGCCCCTTGATCCAGCCGTGGATGGCGATGAGATGGAGGCGGTACAGGGAAAGGTAGACGAGGCGCGCAAGCCGGCCCTCGATCGCCAGCGCGCCGCCGACCAACGCGCCCATCAGGGTGCCGATGGTGGAAAAGCGGCTGATCGAGACGAGCGATCCGCGATCGCGGTAGACGAAGGGCTGCGGCGCCTCTCCGCGCATCGCGTGGCACAGGTTGGCGAAAACCGCCGCCGCCATCTGGTGCGCCGCCTGGGCCCTTGGCGGGACCAGCCGATCGCTGCCGGGCAGCCGGCATGCCGCGCAATCTCCCATCACGAAGATCTCGTCGTGGAGCGTGGTCTGCAAGGTCGGACGCACGACGACCTGGCCGTTCCCATTCACCTCCAGATCGCCGAGCCGGCCGTCGATCGGCCTCGCCTTGATGCCCGCCGCCCACAATCTGATGTCAGCCGGGATCCGGTCGCCGCTGGCAAACCGCATGCCGTCGGACTCGACCTCGCTGACCATCGTGCCGGTCAGGACGCGGACGCCCAGCTTCTCCAGTTCGCTGGTCACGGCCTGGGACAATTTCTCCGGCAACGCCGGCAGGATCCGTGGCCCCGCCTCGATCAGGGTCACTTCCAGCCGCCTCCGGTCGAACACCTCCAGCCCATAGTGGCTGAGCGCATCGGCCGCGTTGTAGAGTTCGGCGGCCAGCTCGACGCCCGTCGCACCGCCGCCGACGATGGCGATCCGCACCCGCGCATCGGCCTGCCGGTCCGCCATCATGGCGCGCGACACGCGCAGGCAGTGGTTCAGCAGATGATCGCGAAACCTGTCGGCCTGCTCCCGGCTGTCGAGAAAGAAGCAATTCTCCCGCACGCCGGGCGTGCTGAAATCGTTGGTCACCGATCCATAAGCGAGGACAAGATAGTCGTAGCGGATGCGGTGCCGGCCGACGATCTCGGCCCCGGCTTCGTCCAGCAGCGGCGCGATCACGACCTCGCGGCTGTCGGTATCGACCTCCTCCAGCGTGCCGTGGAAATACCGGTACTTCCATCGATAGGCATGCGCCCGGTAGCCGACCTCATCGATATTCGCGTCGAGCGCACCGGCGGCGACCTCGTGCAGCAGCGGCTTCCAGATGTGCGTCCGATCGCGCTCGACCAGGATGATGTCGTGATGCTTGCGGCCGAAACGCCGCCCGAGCCGCGTCGCCAGCTCAAGCCCCGCAGCCCCGCCGCCGACAATGACGATCTGCGTCTTGAGCGGGGGCCTCTGCGCTTCATCGATAAATGTCATCATCCTGCACAACCTGCCGAGCTGGTGAAACCGCATCGCGCCCGGGGGAGAGATGCGCCTCGCGCAGCTTACCAAAGCGATGCGGGCGTTCCTGCCCATATCAAGGTATGAGGCCCGCTCGGTTCCCACCCGGCGCGGCACGAGATCGAAGCACCGGACCAGGCATGAGCGAAGTGATGAAGACGCTGCCCCCTTTTTCCCGCCAAAGGCCCATGGACCGGATCATATTCCGCCTGGCCGGCCTGCTGATCGCGTTCGCCGTCTTCGCGATCGATGTGATCACGAACATGCGCGGGGCCATCGCGGTGCTCGACGTCACCGTTCCGCTGCTGATCGCCCGCGTCGGAGACCGTCGCGACGTTCTGCTGTCGGCGCTCGGCTGTACCGTCCTGATCGTGGCCGCCTTCTTCATCGGCCATTGGCGGGAATCCATCGACGACGCCTACGTGAGGCTGATCGTGAGTATCGTCGCGCTCTGGGTCGTGACCGGTCTGACCATCCGGCACCGTTCCGTGCGGACGCTGCTGGCCGAACAGGCGCGCGCGTTGGAACTCACCCACGACACGGTGATCATCCGCGATGCCGACGACATCATCCGCTATTGGAACGACGGCGCCGAGCAACTCTATGGCCACAGCCGATCCGTCGCGATCGGATCGCGCTGCGAGGATCTGCTGCACAGTCGCTACGACGAGGCCGAGGTGCACGAACGGCTCGCCCGCGACGATGCCTGGTCGGGCGACATGGTCCGCGTCCGCGCCGATGGCGAAAGGCTCGAACTGCTCAGCCGCTGGCTCCAGCTGCGCGATCCGCAGGGCCGCGCCATCGGCATCATGGAAGCCAGCAGCGACGTGACCGCCCAGCGCCGCGCCCAGAACGAACGGCAGCAGAGCGAGCGGCGCTACACCGCGATCTTCCATGCCGCAGGCTTCGCCACCTGGGAATCGGACTGGTCGGACGTCTATCGCTTCGTGACGGACCGGGCAAAAGCGGTCGAGGGCGATCTGCGCGACTGGCTGCATGGCCGCCCCGACTTCATTCGCGAAGCGGCGCAGCGCGCCGTGATCCAGGAGGTCAACCAGGCAGCAGTCACCCTGCTGGAATGTGATCGCGCGAGCGACCTGATCGGGACGTCGATCGTCGGCAGCCATGTGGACGGGGCGGCGGGCGGCTTCGTCGAAATCCTGGCGGGGCTGGCCGAAGGGGCCGGCGTGGTCGAGGCCGACACGCGCCTGCTGACGCGCAAGGGGCGGGAAATCGACGTGGTGGTCCGGGCGACGCTCGTCCCCGACGGGCCGCCATGGTCGCGCACGTTGGTGATGGCGTTCGACGAGACCGAACGCAAGGAAGCGCGCCGACGGCTGGAACAGGCGTCCGCCGATCTCGCCCATGCGGCCCGGATCTCCATGCTGGGCCAGTTGACCGCCTCGATCGCCCATGAGGTGAACCAGCCCCTCAGTGCCATCATGACCTATGGCAAATCGGGCAAACGCTGGCTCCAGCACGACATCCCCAACGTTCCGGAGACGTTGGCCTGCCTCGATCAGATCGTGGCCAACGGATCGCGCGCGTCGGACGTCATCCAGCGCATCCGTTCACTGGCCCGCAAGGCCCCGCTTGCCCCGGAGCCGATCGACCTCGCCCGCATCGCGCAGGAAGGCATCGCGTTGGTCCGCCGGGAGATCGACGACGCCCAGGCGACGGTCAGGATCACATGCCGGGATGACCTGCCGCTCGCAGCGGGGGACCGGGTGCAAATCCAGCAGGTCATCGTGAACCTGCTCTTGAACGCGGCTCAGGCCGTGCGTGCACGCGATCTAGACAGGCAGATATCGGTCACCATCGGATGGGCCGGCGACGGATCGCTCGAACTGGCGGTGGCGGACAATGGCCCCGGATTTCCGACCGAGGATCCCGCGACCGTCTTCGCCCCGTTCTTCACCACGAAGAGCGACGGCATGGGCATCGGCCTGTCGATCTGCCGATCCATCATCGAACGGCAGGGGGGGCGCATCTTCGCGTCCAGCGACGACGGCGGAGGTGCGCTGGTCGGCTTTACACTGCCTGTCCCGGCCGGCCTGCCGGCACCGTCGGCATGAGCGTATACCTAGATATCATTGGCGGCCCGATCATCGACCGTCATGGACGTACCGAGCATCGGTGGCGGCCTGGAGCAGGGTATTGCACGTGAAGCAGCAGCTTCTCACCGTCCATATCGTCGATGACGATCTGGACGTTCGTTCGAGTCTGGAGAATTTCCTGCGGTCCGCTGGCATATCCGTGCGGACGTTCGGCTCGGCCGAGCAATATCTCGACGATCCGCAATGCGCTCTTGCCGATTGCCTCGTTACGGATCTTCACATGCCGGGACTCAACGGTTTTGCGCTTCGGGCCGAACTCCGGCGCAGGAACGCCGATATTCCCGTGCTCCTCATGAGCGCGTATCTGACCGCCGAGACGCAGGACGAATGCGGGAAGCTCGGAATGGCGGGAGTCTTCGCCAAGCCCGTCGATCCCGAAATTCTGCTCGATCGCATACGACAGCTCCACCTTTCGGAAGGCCGGCCCGATGAGAGACCATGACTGAACCGGCCATCCCTCCGGTGCGACTCTGCGTGATCGACGACGATGCAGGCGTGCGTGGATCATTGGAAAGTTTCCTGCGCGCGCACGGCTACGACGTGGCGACCTTCGCATCGCCTGCGGCATTCCTGGCATCGGGCGCGGTCGCGGGTTCATCGTGCCTCCTCCTCGACATCCAGCTCGGGACGGGCGACGGCCTCGATTTCCAGCAGGAACTGCTCGACGACGGCATCGCCATCCCGATCATTCTGATCAGCGGCCATGGCGACATTCCACAGACGGTGCGCGCGATGAAGGCCGGCGCCGTCAGCTTTCTCACCAAGCCGATCGACGATGAAGCCCTGCTCGCCGCCATCGCCGAGGCGCTGGACGTCGACAGGGAAAGGCGGGCGACATCACTGAACCTGTCGGACTTGCAGCAGCGTTACGCCACGCTGACCAGCCGCGAGCGCGAAGTGATGGCCCTCGTGACGGCCGGGCTGATGAACAAGCAGGTGGCCGCGCGGCTCTCGCTCAGCGACATCACGGTCAAGATCCATCGCGGCAGCGTCATGCGCAAGATGAAGGCGCAGTCGCTGGCCGATCTCGTGCGGATGGCGGAGGATCTGGACGCCCGCGATCTTTCCGCGGCGCGATTTCAGCCCCGTCCCTGAGCGTGATCGGCCTATCCGCCGGTTCTGATCTCCCCCCACAGGCCGGCGCCCTTTTCGGTGATCAGCCCCGCCAGCGCGCCGATCGCTCCACCGAGCCGCGCTCCACGGCCGACCACGACGAAATCCACCTCCCGCAGCAAGGGCAGGCCTGCTTCCACACCGACTTCGACAAGCCCGCTTGCCGGATCACGCAGCAGCAACGGGGATTGCGCCATGATGCCGAGGCCCGCGAGCGCGCCTGCCCGAAGGCCGTTGAGGGATTCGCTGGAGCACGCCACGAACCATGATCGGCCGACCCCCGTCAGGCCGTCGATCGCCAGCGTGCTGGTGATGCTGGACGACGGATAGATGACGAGCGGGACCGGATCTTCCGCGCCAAGGCGGAAATCCCGATGCGAGATCCACACCGGCCGTTCGCGGTGAACCACCTGCCCCCGCTCATCCCCCTGGAGCCGCTTGGCGAACAGGAGATCCAGCCACCCGGCATCGAGCTTCTGATACAGCATCGATGACAGGCCTACCGTCAGCTCGATACTGAGGAGCGGATTGGCGAGTCCGATCTCCCGCAGCAGGCTCGCAAGCCCGGTCAGCGTGATATCCTCCGAAATGCCGAGGCGCACCCGCCCGCGCGGCGCGCTATCGGCGAAATATTCGACCGCCTGCCGGTTCGCTTCCAGAATCCGCCGGCCCAGATCCGCCAGCACAGCCCCGTCCGGGGTCATGCGCACGGCATGCGTGTCGCGTTCGAGCAACTGGCGCCCACAGGCCAGTTCCAGCCGCCGGATATGCTGGCTGACCGTGGACTGGCTGATGCCGAGCGCCACGCCCGCAGCGGTGAATTGCCTCGCCTCCACGACAGCAAGAAACGAGCGAAGCAATGTCACGTCAAACATCGGCACTCCATTCCCATTCATAATGACTGTTATTTCTTGAACAAAACCCGGACCAATTCAACAATACACAACACTTAGCGCCATTGGCCCAATCCGCTGCACAGATACGCCAACGCGGCAAGTGAAATGAATTTCATGAGCTCATCTATTCTTGGAGTATTGTATGAGTGAATATTCGAGGCGAAACATCATCGCCGCCGGCGCCGTCGCCGCTGCGGCGACCGCTGCCCATGCCGCGACTTTCGGCAATCCGGACCGACCGCCGCAGGGCCGCGTAAACCTTGCCAATCCGATCGCCGGGCAGGAGCCCGGCCCGCAAAATCCCGCCCTCGCCTCGCAATTCCCGTCCTTCCAGGATCCGCCTGCCACCGACGTCGATGGCATGGACCTGTTCTGGGCGTCCTTCAACAATGCCCACAAGCGCGTCCAGTCCGGCGGCTGGGCCCGTGAGGTCACGCAGGCGGATTTCGCCATTTCGGAAGCCGTTTCGGGCGTCAACATGCGCCTCGGGCCGGGCGGCGTGCGCGAGCTTCACTGGCACCAGCAGGCCGAATGGGCGGTAATGACCGACGGCAAGTGCCGCGTCACCGTTCTCGATGCCGACGGGCGGCCCGCGGTGCGCGACGTCAAGGAAGGCGACCTGTGGTATTTCCCGCCGGGGTTGCCGCACTCGCTCCAGGGTATCGGCACCAGCGGCGCCGAATTCACGCTCGTGTTCGACAATGGCCGGGCATCCGAATTCAATACGCTGATGCTCACCGACTGGATCGCCCACACGCCGCCGGAAATTCTGGCCGACAATTTCGGCCTGCCGCAGCGCGCCTTCCAGAATATCCCGCTGGAAAATCTCTGGATCTATCAGGGCAACCAGCCGGTACCGTCGCTGGAAGAGGCGCAGCGCGCGGTCGCCTCGCCGCTCGGCGAGCCGGAGTTCGAGTTCACCTTCTCGATGGGCACGATGAAGCCCAACCGGGTCACGAAAGGAGGCTCGGTCAAGATCGTCGATACGCGCAATTTCCCGGTTTCCAAGACGATCGCGGCGGCTCTCGTCACGATCAAGCCGGGCGGCCTGCGTGAAATGCACTGGCACCCTAATGCCGACGAATGGCAATATTATCTGAAGGGCCAGGCGCGCATGACGGTGTTCAACACCGGCCCCCGCGCGCAGACCGCGGATTTCCGCGCCGGCGATCTCGGCTACGTGAAGAAGAGCTTCGGCCACTACGTCCAGAACACCGGCACGGAGGATCTCGTCTTCCTCGAGATCTTCAAGGCGGACCGTTTCCAGGAGGTCTCGCTCGCCCAGTGGCTGGCCTGCACGCCGCCGGAACTCGTCGCCGAACACACCAACATGGACCCCGCGCTGATCAAGCAATTCTCGAAAGCGCGCTTCGACGTGTTGCCGGCCTGATCGGCCGGCGAGCCCGGCCGGTGGAACCCTGCCTCTGTAGGCCGGCCGGGCTCAATCCTCCCATACCAGCGAGATCAGGATGCTCTCTCGGACGACGATTTATCCCGACATGAGAGAGGATTCGTCGGACGCCTCCCCGCCCATCGGCGCGACGAAGCCGCCGTCGATGCGGGTTCTCGCCATGGCCGGCCTCCTGATCGGACCCGGCATGCTCGCCATGCTGGGCGAGAATGATGGGCCGAGCATGCTGTCCTACGCGGCGAGCGGGGCGAGCTACGGGCTTGGCTTCTTCCTGCCCTTCATCCTGCTCACCTTCGCCGCCGCGTTCCTGGTTCAAGAGATGGCGCTGCGGATCGCCGTCGTCACCGGGCGCGGCTATGGCGACCTGATGTTCCAGCGCTTCGGCGCGGGCTGGGGGTGGGTTTCGGCGGTCGACCTGCTCGTCACCAACCTCGTCACGCTGGTGGCCGAAGTGGTCGCGATCCGCATCGGAATGGCGTTTTTCGGCGTCCCGGCCTGGGGAGCGGCGCTCTGCGCCGTCCTGCTGGTCGCGGCAAGCTCGTTCACCGGACGCTATTCGCGCTGGGAGATCGTGTGTGCCGGGCTGGCCGGCTTCAACCTGCTGTTCATCGCGGTGGCGGTGCTGGCCAGGCCGTCGCTCCACGAGATTGCCTGGGCGACGCTGAGCTGGCGGCCTTTCCCCGACGCGCCGCTCGCCGATCTGCTGCTCGTCGTCGCGTCCAACATCGGGGCCACGGTCACTCCATGGATGCTGTTCTTCCAGCAGAGTGCGTCGGTGGACAAGCACCTGAAAGGCGAGGCCGCGCTGCGCCGGGGACGCGTCAACACCGCGCTCGGTGCTGCCGTCGCGGCGCTGGCGGGATGCGGCGCGCTGGTGGCGGCGACGCCGCTGTTCGCCCATCATGTCGCCCTCGACCAGTATCAGCAGGGCGCGGGCTTCGCCGAGGCTTTGACCGCGACCGTCGGCCGCCCCGCCGGCACTCTGTTCGCGCTCGGTCTGATCGAGGCCGGTGCGGTCGCGATGCTGACGATCTCGGCAAGCAGCGCTTATGCCGTGGGCGAATCCATCCGCGGCTGCATCGCCAGTTTCGATGCCGGGCCGGCGCGCGCGCCGCTGTTCCACGGCGTCAATATCGGCATGGCGCTGATCGCCGCGCTCGTCGTGCTGATCCCCGGCGCGCCGCTGATGGCGATCGTGCTCAACGCCAATCTCCTGGCGACGATCCTGATGCCGGCGGCGCTCGTCTTCCTGCTGCTCATGGCCAACGATACCGAACTCATGGGTGCCCAGACCAACCGGCGACTCACCAACATTCTGGGCATCGCCATCGCCATCGCCATCACCCTCTCGGCCACGGCCTGCGTGGTGGCGTCCTCCCTGCAATCCCTCCACCACTGGCTTTGATGCCTTCCGCCCCACAGGAGCGCCACATCATGCGAATGACCCACGAAACCCTTCCGCCTCTGCAACCGATGCAACTCAGCTTCGGCCAGCAGCAATTGCTCGTGGCGATGCGGGTGCTGTTCGGCCTGCTGGCCCTGCTTGCGGTCTGGAGCTTCGTCAGCAATCTTCAGGGGTGAGGCGGTCAAGGCCTTCCGATACAAGCGCCGGGTTTCCGTGCTGGCACCCACCGGTCTTCGTTTAAAGGTCACCATATGCGAGCGCCTCTTCTCCTTGCATCGCTGCTGTGCGCCGGCGCCGCCCAGGCCGCGCCGCTCGTCACGACGGCACCGGTCTTGACCATGGCGGGTGCGGACCACGCATTGCATGACGCGCTGACGCGGGCATCCGCCGCCAAGGCACCGTCCGCGATCGCGATCGTCGATGGCTCTGGCCTTCTTCTCATGTTCGTCCGCATGGACGGGGTGCGACCGGGGAGCATCGAGCTGGCGATCGGCAAAGCTCGCTCGGCCGCCCTGATGCGCCGCCCGACCTCCGAACTGGAGGACAATGTGTCCAGGGGGCGCGTCTCGCTGGCGACGGAGGGGCTGACCGCGCTGCGCGGCGGCGTGCCGATCATCGTGCATGGCGCATGTGTCGGGGCCGTCGGCGTCGCGGGCATGGACAAGGATCAGGACGCGGCCATCGCCACCGGGGTCGCGAACGCCATCGCCGATCTCCCCTGAAGCACCGCATCCTGCCGGCGGGCATGCGGATCTCGACGATCCACCTCGTGTAGCCCCCGATCGGCGATGCGACCGGGGGCATAGGCTCAGGCGGCGGATGATGCGGCACGGCGGAGCGCCGGCAGCATGTCTTCGGGTTCGGGGCGCCGGGTATAATCGGGGTTCACCTCGGCGTAGAGGATCGTGCCATCCTGGCCGATCACGTACCGGGCCGGCATCGGCAGCGTCCAGCTCGGATCGCCGTTGAACGCCGGCAGGTCGTTCTTCAGATCCTTGTAGAGATCGATCAGATAGTCGGGCAGCGAAAACCGCAGGCCGAAGGCTGCGGCGACGTCGTTGCCCGCGTCCGACAGGATCGGGAAGGCGAGCGCGTTCTGGCGCACCGATTTGCGGCTGTTCACCGCCGTCTGGGGCGAGATCGCGACGAGGCCGGCGCCCAGCCGCTCGAACTCGGGAAGCACCGCCTGGAGCGCCTGCAATTCCATGTTGCAATAGGGGCACCAGACGCCGCGATAGAAGCTGACGACCAGCGGCCCCCTGGCGAGCAGATCGACGGAAGAGACCGACTGCCCTTCAGGATCCGGAAGGACGAAGTCGGGGCTCTTGTCCCCGGCCTTGAGCGTGCGGTTAGCGACGCCGGATGCGATCAGTTCGGCGGTGGCGCGGTGCATCGTCTCGATCACCGAGTACGGCACGTTGTAGGGCGGCTTGCCGGCCTCGAAATCGGTCTTGAAGGCATCGAGCGTGGCTTGAAGGGTCATGTTCAGTCTCCGGAATCGACGGTTGCGACCATCCCGATCTGCTTGTCTCCGGCTCGACATGGCAGACGTGTCGAGGCAATAGTCATCATTCCAGGGAGGAATGGCATGGATCGATATCAGGCGATGGCGACGTTCGTCCGGGTGATCGAGACCGGCTCGTTCTCGGCCGCCGCGCGACGGCTCAACGTCGGCCAGCCCGCAGTGTCGAAGACGATCGCGCAGCTGGAAAGCCGCCTGCAGGTCCGCCTGCTGATCCGTTCCACCCATGGCCTCACACCGACCGAGGCGGGGCAGCGCTTTTTCGAGCGCGCCAAGGCGGCGATACAGGAGGCGGACGAGGCGGAGCTGGCCGCGCGGGGCGCCGGCGCGGGGCTGGCCGGCTGCCTGCGCGTATCGGCCGCGACCACCTTCGCGCGGCTGCACATCGTGCCGCTGCTGCCGCGCTTCCTCGCCGAGCATCCCGAACTCGAGATCGACGTCATCCTCGACGATCGGGTTATCGATCTGGTTTTCGAAGGCATCGACGTGTCGCTCCGTATGGGTACGCTGCCGGATTCGGCCGCCGTCGCCCGCAAGCTGGCGACCGGAGGGCGATCGGTGATCGCGACGCCCGCCTATCTCGATCGGGCCGGCGAACCGAGGAACCCGGCGGACCTCGCCGCGCATCAGGCGATCGTCTACAGCCAGACGGGCCATGCCTGGTCCTTCACCCGCGACGGTGCGGAAACGTCGATCTCGGTCCACGGCCGGGTCCGGGTGAGCGCGGCCGAGGGACTGCGTGCGGCCGTGCTCGCCGACATGGGCCTCGCGATCGCATCGGACTGGATGTTCGCGCCCGAGATCGGGAGCGGCGCCGTCAGGCGCGTGCTCACCGGCTGGTCGCTGCCGCCGATCGACCTGTGGGCGGTATTCCCGACCGGGCGCATGGCGAGCGCCAAGGCCCGCTTGTTCGCGAGCTTCGTGGAAGCGACGCTCGGTTCCCATTCCGAGGCGGCATAAGCGTTAGTCGATCGGGGCGGCTACGCGCTGCAGGGCCGATCGCCCAGGTTCCGGCTCGTCGAAACCGACCAGCACAAGGAACCAGCCCCATGACCCAGTTCACCTCCCACACCCTCGACACCGCGCCGGACGCGGCCCGCCCGATCTTCGAGGGCGTGAAGGGCGCCTTCGGCTTCGTGCCGAACCTCCAGTCCTACATGGCGGAATCGCCCGAGCTGCTCGCCGGCTACGGCGCGCTGTGGGATCTGTTTTCCAAAACCTCGCTCACCCCGCACGAGCAGCAGGTCGTCTACCTGACATCCAACTTCGAGAACGAATGTCACTATTGCATGGCGGGCCACACCACGCTCGCGAAGATGCAGAAGATGGATCCGGCGGTGATCGAGGCGCTGCGCGCCGGCGCCCCGCTGCCCGATGCGCGGCTGGAGGCGCTGCACCACTTCACCACGCTCGTCGTCCGCAATCGCGGCTGGGTGTCGGATACCGATGTCGACGCCTTCCTGCTGGCCGGCTTCACACGGCGCAACGTGTTCGAGGTCGTGCTGGGCGTCGCCACCAAGGTGATGAGCAACTACACCAACCACATCGTCCACACGCCGCTCGATGCCTTCATGGCGGGCAACGAGTGGAGCAAGCCGATCGCCGAGGCGGCGTGACCGATCGGGGCGTCCGGCGCGTAACCGGGCGCCCCCGGTCGTCGTGCGGCAGACATTCTTCATATCCCCTCCAGGGGGATAGGAATCGCTCGCACATGGCGTTAGGGTCGCGCGATGACCTCTCTCTCGGACCTTCTACAGCAGGGCGCCGCTCACGCGTGGCTCTTCATTCCCAGCGCGATCTTGCTGGGCGCGCTCCACGGGCTAGAACCCGGCCATTCCAAGACCATGATGGCGGCGTTCATCGTCGCCGTGCGCGGCACGGTGAAGCAGGCGATCCTGCTCGGCCTAGCCGCGACCATCTCGCACACCGCGATCGTCTGGATCGTCGCGCTCGGCGGCACCTATCTGTTCGAAGGGCTGAGCCCGGCGAGCGTCGAACCCTATCTCCAGTTCTCCTCCGGCCTGCTGATCCTGGCGGTGGCGCTGTGGATGCTCTGGCGGACGCGGCGCGAGCAGATGCATGGTCACGATCGCGACCACCGCCACGATCACGACCATCATCATGACCACGATCACCATCACCACGGCGAGTCGCTCGATCATGTCCTCGACGTGACCGACGGCAGCTATCAGGACGCGCATGAGCGGCAGCACGCGGAGGATATCCGCCGCCGCTTCGCCGGGCGCGAGGTGACGACCGGACAGATCATCCTGTTCGGCCTGACCGGCGGCCTGATCCCCTGCCCCGGTGCGATCACGGTGCTGCTGCTCTGCCTCCAGCTCAAGCGCGTCGCGCTCGGATCGGTGCTCGTGCTGTGCTTCAGCATCGGGCTGGCGCTGACCATGGTCGCCTCGGGCGTCATCGCCGCGCTCAGCGTGAAATATGCCGAAAGGCGATTTTCGGGCTTTGGATCGCTGGTGCGCAAGGCGCCTTATGCGAGCGGCCTCGTCATCCTGTGTGTCGGCCTCTATGTCGCGCTGAGCGGCTGGCACAGCCTGCCCTGAACCAAGGACGCCTTCCCATGAGCCATGCCGCCAGCCCCGATCTGCTCAACCGGCTGCGGCGCGCGCATGGCCATCTGGCGAAGATCATCGACATGGTGGCGGAAGGGCGCGACGGGCTGACGATCGCGCAGCAGATGCAGGCCGTGGTCGCGGCACTCGAAAAGACCAAGACGCTGCTCGTCACCGATCATATCGAGCATCATCTGGAGGATGTGATCGGCCCGCTGCCGAGCGAGGTCCGCGCCGAGCTCGCCAAGCTCGGCGAATTCGCCAAATATCTCTGATCCCGCCGCCGCCGCTATGCGGCCCACTGCAGCATCGTGGCGATCAGCCCGTCGGCCGCCGGATGGCCCGCGCCGGGGCCGATCACGACGAACTCCAGATCCGGCAGCGTCGGCAACGTATCGCCCGCAGCGATGACCGAGAGGCCGCCGGGTATCAGCCTCGCCGAATGGGGCATGATGCCGATCCCGGCGCGGGCGGCGGCGGTCAGCCCCGTCAGGCTCGCGCTGGTGAACGCCACCCGCCAGGGCCGCCCGGCCCGATCGAGCGTCTCGATCGCCAGAGCGCGCGTGATGCTGGATGACGGATAGAAAAGCAGCGGCAGCGGTGCGTTCGGATCGATGCGGTAATCCGGATGGCCGATCCAGCGGATCGGTTCGCGCCAGGCCGTCGTGCCGCGGCGGTCGCCAGCCTTCCGCTTGACGAACAGGACATCCAGCCGGCCCGCGTCGAAGGCGTCGTAGAGATCGTGGCTCAGCCCCGCGCTCAGCTCGAGATCGACCTCCGGATGGCGCCGCGCGAACGTCGCCAGCACATCGGGCAAGGCGGACAGCACGAAATCTT
>BACX01000882.1 GCA_000333335.1 Sphingomonas-like bacterium B12
CGATTTTCAGCGCTGGCAGACCACTCCCCACCATGCATGAAGTTTGCGGCTTTCCGGCTGACGATCGCGAGGATGGCACCGCCGGGACGAAGCTCGACATAGCTGTCATCGCCTTTCCATGCGACGCCAAGTATCTTTTCGTAGAACGTCGCGAGGCTTGGAACGTCCTCAGTAATGAGACGCGTATAGGCGAATTTCACGAGTGAGACCTTTCCCGCTTAGCTCTTTATCCATAAATCCAAACGCCGCGCTGCATTTTACCTGTGCTACGCTACCGTAGCGTATCGCAAGTGTCAATGAGGAAGGTCGAGTTGGTCAAGATTGCGGACAAGCGCGTGGAGCGCTCCAAGGCGGCGGTGCTGGCCGAAACTTATCGGCAGTTGAAGCAGAGCGGGATCAGCGGAATTAGCATCGATGAAGTGTCGCGCGCGTCGGGCGTTTCAAAAACGACGATTTACCGGCACTGGACCTCGCGTTCGGCCTTGCTGATCGATGCCTGTTCCAAGCTCGGGGGAGCATCTCCGCCGCCGGACATGGGCACTCTGGGTGCCGATCTCTATGCGCTGGCGAAGACACTCGCCGAACAGCTTCAGACTGCCACGTGGGCAACGGTCTATCCGTCGATCGTTGACGGTAAGGATGGCGCGCGCCTCGATCGGCCCGATGCCGGATTGGTTGAGCGCCTTGGTCGCGGCGTGGGGCGGGGGCGGGGCGTCCACCCACCGGCCGCGCCGATCCTGCACCTTGCGGGGGCGGAAATTGCCGGCGCCGCCGGAGCCGCGCGGCTGCCAGTCGCGGCGGGGGCTGGCGAATTTCTCGTCGATGCGCTGGCGGAAATCCTGAAAATACTGGTGCGATACGTCCTTGTCGGCGATGGCGCGGCTATGCTCGGTGAGCCGCTGCTTGAGGCCGGCGCGGGCTTCCGGCGTGTCGAGGGGCAAAGCGGTTTCCTCGTGACGCCAGAGGCGATCGACCAGCGTTTCAGGAGTTTCGAGCAGTGTTTCCATCGCAGCACGGCCGCCCGAGCGGATCACGTCGTCCGGATCCTGCCCGCCCGGCAATGTCAGGAAGCGCAGCGTCCTTCCGGGCGCGAGGAACGGCAACGCCCGCCCGATGGCGCGCACCGCCGCCTTCTGCCCGGCATTGTCGCCGTCGAAGCAGAGGATCGGCTGCGGGTCCATCCGCCACAGCCGCTCCAGCTGCCCCTCGGTGAGCGCCGTGCCGAGCGGGGCGACCGCCTCCTCAATCCCGGCGCCAGCCAGCGCGATCACGTCCATATAGCCCTCGACCACGATCACGCGGTCGGCCTTGCGGGAGGCCGCAGCGGCGAGATCGAGGTTGAACAGGGTGCGCCCTTTGTCGAACAGCACCGTCTCGGGCGAGTTCAGATATTTCGGCTCGCCCTCGCCGAGGATACGGCCGCCGAACGCGATCGTCCGGCCTCGCGCATCCCTTATGGGGATCATCAGGCGACCCCGGAAACGATCGTAGGGTTCGCGACCGCCTTCCTCCGGGCGGATCAGCAGGCCACATTCGACCAGCTTGTCGTCACCCGCTTCCTTGAGCGCGGATCGAAGCCCGGTGCGCGTATCGGGCGCGAAGCCGATGCGGAACTTACGGGCCAGCACCTCGGAGATGCCGCGTTTCTGGAGGTAGGCGCGGGCGTGCGCGCCCTCCGCGCGGCCGAGTTGCTCGACGAACCAGGCTTCCGCTTGCGCCATGACGTCATGCAAAGTGGAGGCGCGTTCGGCCTTTTCGCGGGCGCGGGGATCCTGCGCGGGCACATCCATGCCGGCGGCCTGCGCGAGTTCCTTCACCGCATCCATGAAGGGCAGGCCGCGCTGGTCGGTCATCCAGCGGATCGCATCGCCATGCGCGCCGCAGCCGAAGCAATGGTAGAAGCCCTTGTCGTCGTTGATCGTGAAGCTCGGCGTCTTCTCGTTGTGGAACGGGCAGCACGCCTTCCACTCCCGCCCCGCGCGCTGCAGCTTGGTGGACTTGCCGATGAGCGCGGAGAGGAGCGTGCGGGCGCGCAGTTCGTCCAGCCAGGCGGGGGAGAGGGTCAAGAAAGCCCCTCCCTTTCAAGGGAGGGGTTGGGGTGGGTGAAACGGTCGACACGCTCGGAAAGCGTTGAGAGGATTACCGTCAGCACGCCTTCGAGATTATCCATGACGTCGCGATTGGTGAACCGAAGAGTGCGGTAGCCAGCTTGGAAAGAAAGTGAGCGACAGCGCATGGGTCGCGGTGATGCGCAGGCTGGATTGCGAGGCGCCGGCGATCTCCCGCACCTCGCGCCGGCCATGTTCCAGCGTGCGCAAAGTCGCGTCCGCTACCTCCACGAAGCGGCTGCCCGCCGCCGTCAGCGAGATACGGTGCGTGTCGCGATCGACCAGCACCACGCCCAGCCACGTCTCCAGCGCACGGATGCGGCGGCTGAACGCTGGCTGGGTGACGCCGCGCGTCTCTGCGGCGCGGGAGAAGCTCTCCCCGCGCGCGAGCGCCAGGAAGTCCTCCAGCCACATCAGCTCCATCGGTTATGCTCCGCCCTTATCATTCGTTCCAATCTCGGCATTGGCGGGGCCAGAGCAGCATAACATAGCATCGGCTTTCAAGAGGGCGCGTGCCGGCGAAGATCCGGCGGCCGGGCGCGGCGGAAAGCCGCTTTCCGAAGCCGAAATATGCGCGCCCCGCGCAGGAAGAAGGCTGCGTTCCGGCGTCCGGCCGGTATGCAGCCCATCCGCAAAGGCGGGACAGGGTACATGCCCGGCCGCGAGAGAAGGGGGTTCACGATGCGCATCTCGATCCGTCCGGGCCTGGCCTGTTCCATCAGCTGGGCGGCGCTCGCCTTGGCGACGCCCTCCGCTTCGTACGCCCAGCAGGCGAGCGACACCCCGGCGGCCGACGCGACCGCGCCGTCGCCGGAGATCGTCGTCGTCGGCAAGCGGCTCCAGAATCTGCGCGACGTCGCGGGCACGGTGAACGTCCTGTCCGCGCAACAGCTGGAGACAGCCGGCGCCAAGGATGCCGAGGACATCTTCAAGCTGACCCCCGGCATCCAGTTCAACAAGGGATCGGCCGATGGATCGCTGCTCACCATCCGCGGCATCGGCACCAACACCTCGTCGGACAATACCAGCGTCGGCCAGCTGCCGACCGGCATCTATATCGAGGACGTCCCCTTCACCGATCCCTTCCAGTATATCTCGACGCCGGATCTTTCGGCCTTCGATCTCGATGCGGTGAAGGTGATGCGCGGGCCGCAGGGCGCGCTCTACGGCTCCGGCTCGCTCGGCGGCGCGGTCGATTACACGTTCAGGAAACCCGATCTCGCCAGGATCGGCGGCTCCTTCCTGACGACGCTGGATTCGGCGCAGGGCGGCAACACCCGGCCCTCCGTCTACGGTGCGTTCAACCTGCCGCTGGTCACCGACAAGCTCGCGCTGCGGCTGGTCGGCCAGTATCAGGACGATCCCGCCTATCAGGACAATATCGGCACCGGAAAGACCAACGTGAACGGCCGCACCGTGAAGGGCGGGCGGGCGCTGCTGCTGTTCAAGCCGGTCGACGACCTGACGATCGACGCGCTCTACATCTACCAGCAGTCGCATCAGGGCGACACGTCCGCCTCGGTGGGGCCGGACGTGCGCTATTACGATTCCCCGCGCCCCTCCTCCTACAGCTCGCACTTCAGCATGGCGAAGCTGGAGATCAACTACCGCCTCGGTCCGGTGAAGCTGACCTCGCTCACCGCGCACCAGAGCAAGGTGCGCGATTTCGACGGCGATCTCACCCGCCTGCTGGTGCCCGATGCGACCGTCGGCATCGACGTGCCGTCGGAGGATATCTACGGCTTCGGCCCCTTCCCCGACGTCAAGGAAGCCCGCAACGTCGAGCAGCGCAGCTCGAACGGTTTCTCGCAGGAATTCCGCATCGCCTCGGCCGACAAATCGGCGTTCAACTGGCTGATCGGCGCATTCGGGCAGAACGTGAATTTCCACCGGACGCAGGACGTCTACCTGGTCGGCGCGGGCGACCCCACCTACGGCGACCATTTCTTCAACGTCCACCGCGACGGCGAGGCGAAGGAACGCGCCATCTTCGGCGAGGCGAACCTCGATCTCGGCCCGCTGGAGATCGGCGCGGGCGGCCGCTATTTCGACACCAGCGTCAAGTTCCACCAGACCCGCATCGCCACGCTGGAAGCCGGCGCGCAGGACGTCAACTATTCGCACAGCGAACATGGCTTCACGCCCAAATTCCAGGCGCGCTACCGGTTCGACAGTCATGTCACCGTCTATGCGGACGCGGCGAAGGGCTATCGCTTCGGCGGCGTCAACACCGCGCCCGGATCGAAGACCTACAAGTCCGACAATCTGTGGAACTACGAGGCGGGGATCCGCCTCCAGCCCACCCGCACGCTGAATTTCGACGTCGCGGGCTTCTATATCGACTGGAAGCGGCCGCAGATCACGTCCGCCGACCAGAACGGTTTCCTCATCGTCTCGAACGTGGCCAAGGCGACGTCGAAGGGCGTCGAGGTCAGCACGCAATGGCATCCGGTGCGGAGCTTCACCGTCTCCGCCGGCGCGACCTACACCGATGCCAAGACGGACGCGCCCTTCCAGAGCACGCGCAATTTCGGCACCGACGTGGCCGGCGACTATTCGGGCAATTTCACCGTGCCGTCCGGAACGCGCCTGCCCGGCACGCCGAAATTCCAGGCGAGCCTGCAGCCCGAATTCAAGACGCCGGGGCCGTTCGACACGACGATGACGCTGTCCGGCACGCTGAGCTACACCGGAAGCCGTCGCGCCCAGATCGACAGCGACCTGAAGCTTCCCTCCTACACCACTGTGGACGTACGCGCGAAGCTCGCCCGCGATGGCTGGGAGGGTTCGATCGGGATCGAGAACCTGTTCGGATCGAAGGGCATCTCGTCGGCCGCCTACAGCTATTTCTCCACCGGCACCGGCACCGATGGCTATGCCGATTACTATCTGATCCGCCCGCGCATCATCAGCGTCTCGCTGCGCAAGGATTTCTAGCCCGGCCCTCCCTAGAGAACGGGGGACGGCCGGACGGACGGAGCGCGAAGGCGTCGCGGCAGGATACGGCTCGTGGCCGGTTCGCCGATCGCCTCGGCCATCACCGCCCGATCGGGCGCGCGGGCGCAGGCCGGATCGGTGCGGGCCGCATCCCCGGTCAGCGCCAGCGCCTGGCAGCGGCAACCACCCCAGTCGATCTCCCGCCGGTCGCAACTGCGGCACGGCGCGGGCATCCAGTCGGTGCCCCGGAAACGGGCGAACGCCTCCGATCCGGTCCACAGGGCCGCCAGCGAGGTGTCACGCACGGACGGGAAGCTCATTCCCCCGATCGTCTCGGCGGCATGGCAGGGCAGCGCCTTGCCGGACGGCGAGATGTTGATGAAGCGCTGGCCCCAGCCACCCATGCAGGCCTTGGGTCGCTCGGCGTAATAATCGGGCACGACATAGTCGATCGTGATCCGGCCGCCGAGGCGCGCCCGCGCCGCCTCGACGATCGCGGTCACCCGGTCGAGCTGCGCGCGGCTGGGCAGAAGCGCGGCGCGGTTGAGCAGCCCCCAGCCATAATATTGGACGTGCGCGATCTCGATCCGCTCCGCGCGCAGATCCTCGGCCAGCGCGATCATCGCCTCGACATGATCGGCATTGCCGCGATGGATGACGAAGTTGGTGGTGAGCGGCAGGCCCGAATCGCGGATCAGCGCGGCGGCCGCCAGCTTCTTCGCATGGCCGCCCCGGTAGCCGCCGAATCCGTCCGCGCGGGCGGCGTCGCTGTCCTGAAAGCTCAGCTGGATATGATCGATGCCGGCGGCGTCCAGCGCGGCC
Organism: Sphingomonas-like bacterium B12; assembly: GCA_000333335.1. Taxonomy (GTDB): domain Bacteria; phylum Pseudomonadota; class Alphaproteobacteria; order Sphingomonadales; family Sphingomonadaceae; genus Solisphingomonas. The sequence goes on from BACX01000882.1 coordinate 5,868, forward strand.
ATCCGCGCGGGCGTGAGCAGCACGCCGGAGGTGATGATGTTGGTATAGAGGCCGGCACGATGGGCGTGCGCGACCATCGCCTCCAGATCGGGGCGCGCCATCGGCTCGCCGCCCGAGAAGTGGACCTGCAGCACGCCGAGTGCCGCTGCCTCGTCGAGAACGCGCAACCAGTCTCCGGTCGAAAGTTCGGATGTCGGCGGATCGAGCGCCAGCGGATTGGAGCAATAGGCGCATTGCAACGGGCAACGGTGCGTCAGCTCGGCGATCAGGCCCATGGGCGGCGGAACGGTCACAGGCTGAGCGCTCCCCGTGTCGCAAGGTCGTCGAGCGTTCGCCGCACGTCCGCCCCGATCAGGTCGCGCGGCGCGTCGAAACGCTTGGCGAGATCGTCCACGATCCCGCCGATGCTGCGCTCGCCGTCGACCAACTTCAGGATCTCGGCCATGATCTCGTCGGGCTGGAAGAGCTTTTCGGGCGCCAGCAGCACCCACTGCCCGCGCACCTCGTCGAAGCGGAACTTCACGCCGCGGCGGAAGCGGGGAATGGCGGCCTCGTCGCTCATGCCGGCACGAAGGCGCCGGGAGGGATCATGCCGGGCGACACATAAGCGAGGTACAGCCCGTCGAGCTGTGACCAGAGCACGTCGCACTTGAAGCGCAGCGCCGCCAGCACCGCCTGCTGCTGATCGATCGTGCGCGCATGCTCCTTCACATAGGCGAGCGCGAAATCGCTGTCCTGCGGCGCCTGGGTGAGACGGGGCGTGAAATAGGCCAGCGTATCCTCGTCGATCCAGTCGTAGTTGCGGATCATGCCGGACACGCGCTCGGCGATGATGGTCGGCGAGAACAATTCGGTCAGCGAGGAGGCGATCGCTTCCAACACGCTCTTCTCGCGCACGAAATGGACGTAGGCGTCCACCGCGAAGCGGGTCTGCGGCAGGATGAGGCCGGCGCTTTCCACCATCGCCCGGTCGAGCCCGACACCTTCGGCCAGCTTGATCCAGCGCTCGATCCCGCCCGGCTTGCCGGCGACTCCATCGTGATCCTCGATCCGGCGGCGCCATTCGCGACGCAGTTCGGGGGTCGGCAGGCGGGCGAGCAAGCTCGCATCCTTCACCGGGATCATCGCCTGGTAATAATAGCGGTTGAGCGCCCAGGCCTGCACCTGCGCGCGCGTGCACCGCCCGTCGTGGAGCAGCCGGTGGAACGGGTGATGGATGTGGTAGCGCTCCGCCCCGATCGCACGGAGCGCCGCCTCCAGCGCATCGGGGGCCATGGGCATCGTCGTCACAGATCAGACTCCGTCACAGGGCGAACTCCATGCCGTCCTCGGCGATCGTCCAGCCCGCCGCCTCGGCCTCGGCCCGCTCCGGGCTGTCGTCGAGCAGGACGGGGTTGGAATTGTTGATGTGCAGCGCGACACGCCGGCCGATCGGCACGTCCGCCAGCGCCGCGATGCTGCCGTCCGCGCCGCCGAGGCTCATATGCCCCATGCGCCGCCCGGTCTTGGCGCCGAGGCCAGCGGCGATCATCTCGTCATCGCGCCACAGCGTGCCGTCGAAGAACAGCAGGTCCACGCCGGCGAGCATAGCGCGCAGATCGCCGGTCATCGCCGCGCAGCCCGGAATGAAGGCCAGCCGCCTCTCCCCGTCCGCGATCATCGCGCCGACCGTGGTGCCGTCGACCACCACCGGCTGGAAGCCGTCGCCCCGCTCCATGTAGAGCGGCACCTTGCCCGGCACCGCGAAGAGCCGCGCCTTCAGCCCCGGTTCGAGATCGAAGGCGGTCCCGACTTCGACCGTGCGACGCTCCACCACGTCGCGGGCGAGCACATCGAAGATCGGGTTGCGATCCAGAATCGCCTGCACCTGCGCACTGGCCCGCACCACGAACGGCTGGCGCTCGCGCAGAGTCAGCAGCCCGGCGATCGCATCGACATCGCCGCCGGTCAGCAGCACCGACGCGATGGGGCTGGATCGCAGCCCGTCCCGCGGGTGCAGGGCCTCGGTACGCCCGATCTGCTCGCGAAGATCCGGCGAGGCGTTGAGCAGATGCCAGCGCCCCCCGTCACGACTGACCGCAAGCCCGGCCTGCGTGCGCGGCCGGGCCGCCGGGTCGCCCGCCCTCGCCCGCCGGGAGAGCGGCGCGTGCAATTCCATTGGGGGAAGCCGCCACCGGCCGCCGCCCCCAGCACGATGGCTTTCACCGCTGCGGCTTAGGACTTGATCTCCGCGCAGGCATAGCAGTTGATCTCGGCGCCCAGCGCGATCTCGACGAACTTCGGCGTCTTCCAGCTCATTGCGACTCTCCTGTCGTGCGTTGTTTCACGTTGCGGAAGGATCGCCCGATCGATGCCGCGATCAATTGGCCGAAAGTCCTATTGGAACTGCTCGCTGGAGAGCGGCGTCGGGAACGGCATCTCCCATTCGCGATGCAGTTCCTCGTACACCTGCAGCAGCGACCGCAGAGCAGGCGAGCGATCATGCTTGCGGAAGCGGATCAGCAGCGGAACCGACACCTCTTCCGCCAGATCGACGAAGCCGATGTCCGGCCGCACGGCGCGGGTCACGGTATCGGGCACGATGCAGATGCCGGCACCGGCCGCGACCATCACCAATGCCGTCTGGAGCTCGCGAACCTCCAGAAGCGATGTCGGGACGATATCGTGCCGCCGGAACACCGCCAGCACATGATCCGCATAGCTCGGGTGTGGCCCCTTGGGGTACAGCAGGACCGGACGACGCGCGAGATCGCCCAGCCGCACCGGCGCGCGCTGCTCCAGCCAGGGATCGCCGGCCGGCAAGGCGGCGACCAGCTTCTCCTCGCGCATCACCTCGTGCCGCAGCAGGGGATCGTCCACCACGATCCGGTCGAAGCCCACGTCGATCCGGCCGTCGATCAGCGCCCTCGCCTGCTCGCCGCTGTCGAGTTCCGCCAGCCGCAGCTCGATGGAGGGAAAGCGCTCGCGGAAGCGGGCCACGATCTGGGGAAGGCGCACGAACAGCGTCGAGGGGACCATGCCGATGGTGAAGCGCGTCCTCGGCTTCTCCGTGGCCTGGCGGATGACGGCCTGCAGCCTCTCCATCGATTCGATAACGAGGCCCGCCTGTTCGTGCAGGATCAGGCCGAGCGGGGTGAGACGGAGCGGGCGCTGCCCCCGCTCGAACAGCGACGCACCGATCTCGGCCTCGAGTTCCTGGATCCGCTTGCTCAGCGGGGGCTGCGCCATGTTCAGCCGCTCCGCCCCGCGCGTGAAGCTGCGCTCATCCGCGACCGCCTGGAAATAGCGAAGGTGACGGATGTCGATGTTCATCTGAGCCTAGCCTGGATCCCGATTCCGCCGCGTTCCTCGACGATATCGGGCTGCGCGTCCACCGGCTTCTCCGCGATCCCGTGCGCTTGACCGGTGGGTTCGACCGGGCACCAGCTCGGCGCGGCGTTCGCGGCCTTCGGCGCCGGCGTGATCCGCGAGCAGAGTGGCACCTACCTGCCCGCGTTCCTGGCGGCCGGCGCCATGGGGGTGATCGCCGCAGGCGTACTGCTTTTGACCCTGCGGCAGGGTCGGACGGCCGGGTTGCGAGCCGCCTGACCCCATCGCGTTGTCAGGGAAGAGAGCGCCGATCGCCGGCGCGATCAAAGCGTTCCACGCCGGTGATCCTCGCTGAGCTTCAGGATGGTTCGCTTCGGGAGGGTTTCCGGCTGCACGCGCTCCCACAGCGTTTCGCCTCCTGTTCTTAGGGCGCGCTCCTCCTCCCGCCGGATCCAATCCTCCGCGCTCCTGATGCGGGCGGGATGGATCTCGTCGAGCAGCGCAAAGAGTTTTAAAGACGGGTGCGGATGGACGATGCGATCCAAGGGTTTCGAGGGAATGGCCTGCTCGATGGCCGAGGTCATGGCGGCGCTGGGCGATCGATGGGGAGCGCTGATCATGCGCGATCTGCTGTTGGGCCTCACCCGCTATGACGACCTGCGTCGATCGACGGGCGTGACGAACGCCACCCTGTCCGGTCGGCTCAAGGATCTCGAGGAAGCCGGCCTGATTGCGCGGCGGCCGTATCAGCTCCGCCCCGAGCGCCATGACTATGTCCCCACCAAAAAGGGCCGCGACATCGCGCTGGTGATGCAGGCGATGGTGCAGGTGGGCGACAAGTGGCGGCGGGAAGAGTCGCTGGACGGCCCCCTGCGCTTCGTCGACGCAGCATCGGGCCACCCGCTTCGTCTGGCACTTGTCGATGCCGGCACGGATGCATCCGCTGGCACCACGAACATCCGGATCGAGGCAGGGCCGGCCGCGGACGACCTCATGAAATGGCGAATGGCGCGGGGACAGGAAGAGCGGCGGCACCGAAGTGGGGCGTCTGCCCCGCAAGGCTTTCGCCCGTAAGGTTACGCCGCTCTTCGCAGCGAGACCGGCACCGACTTGTACGCCGGCGTTCCGCTCCGCCGGTCGTGATTGTCGAGCGCGATCAGGCAATTGGCCTCCGGAAAATAGGCCGCAACGGAACCGCGCGCGATACTGTGCGCGACCGCCGTCTGCCCCGCCAGCACGCGATCGCCGGATACGATGTCCACACGATCGCCATGCTGGAGGCCAAGCTCCGCCAGATCGTCCGCATTCAGGAACACCACGTCCCGGCGGCCGGTGACGCCCCGGTATCGGTCGTTCAGGCCGTAGATCGTGGTGTTGTACTGATCGTGGCTCCGGATCGTGGTCAGCAGAAAGCGATGCTGCTCCCGATCGATGTCGAGCGGCAGGTCCGCGACCAGGAAATGGGCCTTGCGATCCGGCGTATCCCATTCGCGCAGCGATGCGCCGACGCGCAGCCGGAAGCCGCCCTTGACCCGAACGCGCGCGTTGAAATCGTAGAAATCCGGAAAGACCTGCTCGATCTTGTCGCGGATGCGATCATAGTCGGCGACGTAATGATCCCAGTCGATCGTCGTCCGCGGCAGGCTCGCCTTGGCGAGGCCCGCGATGATCGCCGGTTCCGACAGCAGCGTGGCCGAGGCGGATTTCAGGATGCCGCTCGACGCGTGCACCATCGACATCGAATCCTCGACCGTCACCGACTGGCGCCCGCTTTCCTGCAGGTCCACCTCGGTCCGCCCCAGGCAGGGAAGGATCAGGGTCTCGCGTGCGAGCAGCAGGCACGTCCGGTTGAGCTTGGTGATGATCTGGACATTGAGATCGAGCTTGCGGAAGGCGGCGAAGGTCGTCTGCGGATCGCTGATCGCGACCGCCAGGTTGCCGCCCAGCCCGATGAACGCCTTGGCATGGCCGTCGCGCATCGCCGCGATCGCCTCGACCGCATTGTGACCGTGCGCGCGCGGGCTGATGATGCCGAAGGCGTTGTCGAGCCGGGTGAGGAATGCTTCGGTCGGAAGCTCGGTGATGCCGACTGTGCGATCACCCTGCACGTTGGAATGGCCGCGCACGGGGCAGATGCCCGCCCCTTCCTTGCCGATATTCCCGCGCAGCAGCAGCAGGTTGGCGATCTGCTGGACGATCTCCGTCCCGTTACGATGCTGGGTGATGCCCATGCCGTAACAGATGATGGTCCGGTCCGCATGGCAGTAAACGTCCGCCATGCGCTCGATCTCGGCCTGCGAAAGACCCGATCCGGAAACGATATCCGGCCAGCTCGCGGCATCAATATCGGCGCGCAGCGCGTCGATGCCGGTAGTGTGGGTCGCGATGAATTCGCGATCCAGAATACCCGGCCCGCCCGCGTCGAGATCGCGCTCGTCCGCCGCGAAGACCGCCTTGATCAGCCCCTTGAGCATCGCGAGATCGCCGCCGACCTTCACGAGATAATAAGCCGATGCGATCTTCGTGGCGCCCAGCGTGCCCATCTCGACCGGCGCCTGCGGATCCTGGAAGCGCTCCAGGCCACGCTCGCGCATCGGGTTGGCGACGACGATCGGCTTGCCCCGGCGCGAGACCTCGCGCAGCGTTCCCAGCATGCGGGGATGGTTGGTGCCGGGATTGTGGCCGAAGCTGAAGACGGCATCGGCATGCTCGAAATCGTCGAGCGTTACCGTGCCCTTGCCGACGCCGATCGAGCGGGGCAGGCCGGTGCTCGTTGCCTCATGGCACATGTTCGAGCAGTCGGGAAAATTGTTGGTCCCGAATTCGCGCGCGTAGAGTTGGTACAGGAACGCCGCCTCGTTGGACGCCCGGCCCGACGTGTAGAACTCCGCCTCGTTGGGGTCCGCGAGCGACTGCATGATCGCGCCCGCGCGGGCGAAAGCCTCGTCCCACGTCACCGGCCGGAAATGATCCGTCTCCGGATCGTAGCGCAGCGGGTGGGTGAGCCGGCCCGCTTTCTCCAGGCTGTAATCGTCCCAGCCGAGCAGTTCCGAAACGCTGTGCTGCGCGAAGAAGGTCGGATCGACCCGCTTCTGGGTCGCTTCCCACGTCACCGCCTTGGCGCCGTTCTCGCAGAATTCGAACGACGAGGTATGCTTGCGATCGGGCCACGCGCAGCCGGGACAATCGAAACCCTCGGGCTGGTTGACGTCCAGCAGGGCGCGGGTCTTGGTGCTGGCTCCCATCTCCTGACGAACGGCCTTGGCGACCGCCTTCAGCGCGCCCCACCCACCGGCCGGGCCGTCATAGGGTTTGATACCGTCCAGCGAATTGTCAGTCATGGGATCCAGCTTCGACAGGGGAACATCGGGGCGAGGAAGGGTGGCGGATAAGCGGGATCGTCGATCTCGCGAAGACCCCCGCTCATCCTGTCAGGCGGCCGCCGGTTCGGTGCGGGCGATCGACAGATAGGCGAGCGACACCATCAGGCTGCCGCCCACGATATTGCCCAGCGTCACCCAGAGCAGGTTGTGGGCCGCGCCGAGAAGGTCGATCGGATGGGTCGGCGACAGCCACGCCAGCGTGAACAGGGTCATGTTGGCGACCGAGTGTTCGAAGCCGGACGCGACGAAGGCGAGCAGGCACCAGCCCATGGCGATGATCTTGCCCGCCTCGCCCTTGATGCGCGCGGGCGTCCAGATCGCCAGGCAGACCAGCCAGTTGCACAGGCTGGCGCGCGCGATCAGCGCACCGGCATCGACGTTGACCTTGTGCGCGACATAATCGTGCAGGAACGGCTGCGGCGCGGAGAAGACGAGGCCCCCGCCCCCGGTCGCGAAGACCCACGCGAAGACCATCGAACCGACCAGATTGCCGATCCACACCCACACCAGCATGCCCAGCGTACCGGGCAGGCGCACCCGCGCCCTCGCCAGGCCGAAGGCCGCATACATCACCGATCCCGTGAACAGCTCGGCACCGGCGAACGACACCAGAAGCAGCCCGATCCCGAACACCGCGCCCGCGGCGAGCGGCCGCGCCCCGGCCGGCAATCCCGAGCTGACCGTCAGGGCCAGCACCAGGGCGATGCCGATATAGGCGCCCCCCAGCATCGAAGAGATGGTGAAGCCGAGCGGCGAGCGCTTCAGCGCCGCCAGTTTTCGAGCTCCGGTATCGGCAAACCAATCACATGTCTGATCAACGGTCATAACGCCTCTTGAACTCATCGATGGGGCTGAAAGCGGATGTTCCGGATACGGCCTTATGCCAGCGCCAGGGGGCCATCAAACGCGGCGCCCCGATAACAGTCATGACGTTTCGTAATGACCGCCATACGCCCGTCCGCTGCCCATCGATCATCCTCCCGTCACGCTCATGTGGCGATCGAGCGCGGGGCCTGCTCCCGCACCGATCCGGAACGTGTGCCGGAGGGGCTTGGCGCCCAGCGCCGCATCGATGGCGGAGTCGAGCGCCGCGACACCCCCGTCGCGATAGGCCGATTTGAGATCGATCTGGTCGTCGTGGCCGAGGCACATGTAGAGCCGGCCGTCCACGGTCAGCCGGATGCGATTGCACCCGTCGCAGAAATTGTTCGACATCGGCGTGATCAGCCCGAGCCGGCGCCCCGTTTCACGCACTTCGTAATAGCGGGGCGACCCGCCCGTGCGGTACGCGCTCGGCACCAGCGTGAACCGGCTTGCAAGCGCATCGCGCACCGTATCGAGCGCCACATACTGATCGACGCGCCGATCATCGACATGACCGAGCGGCATGGTCTCGATCAGCGAGAGATCGTGCCCCTGCGCGCCGCACCAGTCGACCATGGACGCGACCTCGTCGTCGTTGACGCCCTTCAGCACGACCATGTTGATCTTGATCGCCAGCCCGGCCGCGCACCCCTCGTCGATGCCGCGCAGCACCGTTTCGAGGCCATCGCGCCGCGCGATCGCCCGGAACCGATCCGCGCGCAGGCTGTCGAGGCTGACGTTGATACGCCGCACCCCCGCATCGAACAGCGCGCGGGCATGATCGCCAAGGCGCATCCCGTTGGTGGTGAGCGTCAGTTCCTGCAGGCCGCCCTCGCCCAGCAGGCCACCGATCCGCGCCGCCAGTACCGGAAGCCCGGCGCGCGACAGGGGCTCGCCGCCGGTCAACCTGATCCTGCGGATGCCACGCGCGACGAAACGCTCCGCGATCCGCGCCAGTTCGTCGAAGCTCAGGAGATCGCGGCGCGGCAGGAACTGCATCTGCTCGGACATGCAATAGCGGCAACGCAGATCGCACCGATCCGTCACGGACATCCGAAGATACGTGATACGGCGGCCAAAACTGTCTGCGAGCCCGGTCTCAACGGTCATGGGCCTATCCTAGACCGCCGTGCCGCGCCTGGGACTCATCCAAAGGTATGCCCCCTTGGGATCGCCCGCCCCCGCGCACCTCAGATCGTCACGCGGAACGAGGCGCCGAAGGTGCGGGGATCGCCCAGATAGCCCAGGAACGCACCGTTATTCTCCTGAATGTTGGTGAGATAATTGCGGTCGGTGAGGTTCTGCACCCACATCGACACGTCGTAGCGCCCCTGGCCGAGCTTCACGCCCACCCGCATGTCGACGATGCCGTAGCCGCCGATCCGGCCGTAGCCGCTGTCGTCCGTCAGCAGGTTCTGGGAGGACCGGTACGACCAGTCCGCCTCGGCATAGCCGACGATGCCCGACACGAAGCGGTGCTGATAGTCGCCGGCCAGATTGACGATGCCGCGTGGCGCGTTGGCGACGCGCCGACCGGTCAGCGAGCAGACCGTCCGGCCGCTGGCGGTCGCCTCCGGCGGGCACGGCGCGTTCGGATAATCGGTGTAGCGCGCATCGGTGAACGACCCGGAGGCGCGTAGATGCAGCTCCGGCGTCACGCTGAAGGCCGCGTCCGCCTCGACCCCGCGCGAACGGATACCGCCCGCATTCGCCAGCGCCTGCGTCGCGCTGCCGTTGATGAGGAAGACCGCGTTGGTCTGGTAGTCGGCGACCGTCTGCCAGAAGCCATCGACGTTCAAGGTCAGGCGGCGGTCGAACAGCGCCGTCTTGAAACCCACCTCGTAATTGTTGGCACGCTCGGGCGAGACCACCTCGGTGATGCCGTTGGCTAGGAGCTGGCTCGACAAAAGCCCGACATTGACGCCCGCGCTCTCCTCGCTGTGCGAATAGGTCGCGTAGAGCATCGTGTCGGGGCGGACCTGCCAGGCGAGCGTGGCGAGGCCCGAGAGCAGATTGTTGCCCCTGCCGAACTCGGCCGTCCCGACGGGGAAGCCCTTGGTCGCCTTCTGCGCATTGGCCTGGGTGATGGTGTAGCCGCCGAAGCCGCACGCCGTTCCGAGCGTCGCGCACTGGAGGAGCTGGACGTTCCCGCTTCCGAACGAAGCGATATTCTGGTTCTTGCGCTCCCACGTGTCGCGGAAGCCGCCGGTGAGCGAAAGCGTGGGCGTCAGGTGATAGGTGAACTGGCCGTAGCCCGCATAGCTGCGGCTGTCGGGGTTCTCATGGGTCACGTAGCTCAGGCCATCGAGCATCGACGACAGGGATGCGGCCCGCGCGGCCGTGCCGTTGGCAAGGCCCGCCAGCGTCGTGTTGAACGCCCAGCCGTCGCTGTCATAGGTCGTGTCTGAGAGGCCACGGACCGTCTGCCGGAAGTAATAGGCGCCCAGCACCCATTCGAACCGGTCGCTCTTCGGCGAGGACAGGCGCAGCTCCTGCGAGAACTGCTTCGCATGGTTCACGAAGTTGGTGTTGGTCGCGACCGGCAATGCCGTGAAGTCGGCATCGTTGCTGGGGTTGAACGCCCAGCTCTGATAGGCGGTGATCGAGGTCAGCTTGTATCCCCCGCCGATCGTCCAGTCGCCCTGACCGGAGATCAGCAGCTGGTGGGTATTGCTCGATTCATCCGCATCGTTGTCCACGATCCGTCGGAAGGGATCGGCGGGCGGCGCATAGCCTGGCGCGACCAGCGCAGCCGATCTTGCGAAGCTCCATCCATTGGCCGCCGTGGGCTGGTTGCCGAGGAACTGGAACTCGCCCTGGCGGCCATATTCGCGATTGTAGGAGGCGGTCAGCCGGTAACTGAAATTGCTGGCCGGCGTGAACAGCAGCTGCCCGCGCACGCCATATCCGCGACGCCCGTTCTCGTCCGTGCCGAGCTGGCGATTCTCGTCGAAGCCGCCGCGGTGGACATCGTAGCCGGTCAGCCGGAAGGCCAGCGTGTCGTCGATCAGCGGCCCGGTGACGCTGCCCGCGAAACGCCGATAGGCGTAATTGCCGAGATCGCTCTGCACGAACGCACCCGGCTGGAACGACGGCGCGGCGAACTGGATGTTGATCGCGCCGGCGATGCTGTTGCGGCCGTAGAGCGTGCCCTGCGGCCCGCGCAGCACCGAGATCTGGTCGAGATCGAGGAAGTCGTACGCCAGTTCGCCGGGCCGCCCGAGATAGACGCCGTCCTCATAGACACCCACGCTGGAATCGAGCCCGTCGCTCACCTGGGTGGTCCCGCCGATGCCGCGGATGCCGAAGATGGTCTGGCGGGGGTTCGCCTGCGTGATGTTCAGGTTGGCGGCGATGGCATCGATCTGGCGCGGGGACTGGATCGGCTGCAGGTCGAGCGTCGCGCCCGACGCGACGCTGATCGGCACGGGGACGCGCTGGACATCCTCTTGCCGAAGCGCGCCGT
>BACX01000881.1 GCA_000333335.1 Sphingomonas-like bacterium B12
CCATCTTCAGCTCGTGGTCGATATAGGCGTCGAGGAAGCAATAAAGCGGNANCTTATGGNGCTCGGNGAGGNGCAGCATCCGTAAAAACAGCGCGGTNAGGNGCNGGTTGAAGGCATAGAGCTGGTCGACGAGATGCTCGATCTTGGCGCCGTGCCATTGGACGCTCTCCACCTCGGCGGTAAGCTGCTCGCGCAGGCCCTGATACTTGGCCTCCTCGCGCTCCGGATAGCCGCCCGAGTTCAGCGCATCGACGCGCGCCTGCTGGAGCTTGGCGAACTGATGGTAGAGGCTGGTGATCGTCGCGAAGCGCTCCAGCGCCAGCGGCTTCAGCTGTTCCTCCATCTGGGCGAGGCTGAGGGTGTTGTCCTCCTCGTCCTCCTCGACGGGGCGCGGGGCGCGGCGCTCGCCATTCTCGTCCTCTTCATCGTCGGCGGGTGCCTCCTCGGGCTCCTCTTCCTCCTTGAAGGACTTGCCGGCGGTCTTTTCGGAGATTTCCCCGTTGTCGTCGCCGTCATCGTCGTCGGACATGTTTTCCGGCGCCGGATCCTTGTTCAGCATCGCGTCGAGATCGAGGATCTCGCGCAGCTGCATCGTGCCCTCGTTGAGCGCCGTGGACCATTCGATGATCGCGTTGAAGGTGATCGGGCTTTCGCACAGCCCCAGGATCATCGTGTCGCGGCCGGCCTCGATGCGCTTGGCGATGGCGATCTCGCCCTCGCGGCTGAGCAGCTCGACGGCGCCCATCTCGCGCAGGTACATGCGGACGGGATCGTCGGTGCGATCGACCGTCTCCTTCTTCTTCTCGACCTGGAAGACCTCGCCCGAGCCGTCGTCGGAGGATTGCTCCTCGTCGGCGTCGTCCTGCTCCTGCGGCTTCTCGTCCTCGCCGGCGTCCTCGTTCTCGACGATGTTCACGCCCATCTCGTTGAGCGCGGCCATGATGTCTTCATACTTGTCGGGATCGATCTGATCCTGCGGCAGCGCCTCGTTCAGCTCGTCGAAGGTCAGGTAGCCGCGCTTCTTGGCGCGCGCGATCAGCTTCTTGAGGCCGGCCTCGTTCAGGTCGACGATCGGCGCATCGCCGTCACCGCCACCCGCACCGCCTGCAGTCGCTTCCGCTACATTCGTCTTCGCCATGCCTACCCTCAGAATTCGGCCTGCTCCCTCAACTCGGAGAGCCGCCGTTCCGTTTCAACTTTCTCGCGCTGGAGGTGCTGTTGCTCCTCCCACGCATGCTCATCCGTTCCGTCGGCCAGCCGGGCCGTGGCTTCCGCGATCCGCGCATCGAGCTCGGAGCGCCTGACCATCACGTCGATCACTTCCCCCAGATCGCGACGCGCGCGCTCAGGGTCCGCATTGCCGCGCTGGAAGGAAAAGGCAAGCCCGTTCGCGCGGCCGGGCTTCCCGAGAAGGTCCAGACCACCGACTCGCCGCAATATGGTGCTTATCCCTTCGTCTTCAAGCGCCTCGCCGCGCATGGACGCCTCGATCAGCGCGGTGCGGACCCTGTCCAGCGTCGGATCGGCGAAATGGAGGTGCAGAAGCGGCTCGGCATGGTCGCCGATCACGGCGGGCAGGCGGATCAGGCCGGTAAGGATGGCGCGCGCCTCGATCGGCCCGATGCCGGATTGGTTGAGCGCCTTGGTCGCGGCGTGGGGCGGGGGCGGGGCGTCCACCCACCGGCCGCGCCGATCCTGCACCTTGCGGGGGCGGAAATTGCCGGCGCCGCCGGAGCCGCGCGGCTGCCAGTCGCGGCGGGGGCTGGCGAATTTCTCGTCGATGCGCTGGCGGAAATCCTGAAAATACTGGTGCGATACGTCCTTGTCGGCGATGGCGCGGCTATGCTCGGTGAGCCGCTGCTTGAGGCCGGCGCGGGCTTCCGGCGTGTCGAGGGGCAAAGCGGTTTCCTCGTGACGCCAGAGGCGATCGACCAGCGTTTCAGGAGTTTCGAGCAGTGTTTCCATCGCAGCACGGCCGCCCGAGCGGATCACGTCGTCCGGATCCTGCCCGCCCGGCAATGTCAGGAAGCGCAGCGTCCTTCCGGGCGCGAGGAACGGCAACGCCCGCCCGATGGCGCGCACCGCCGCCTTCTGCCCGGCATTGTCGCCGTCGAAGCAGAGGATCGGCTGCGGGTCCATCCGCCACAGCCGCTCCAGCTGCCCCTCGGTGAGCGCCGTGCCGAGCGGGGCGACCGCCTCCTCAATCCCGGCGCCAGCCAGCGCGATCACGTCCATATAGCCCTCGACCACGATCACGCGGTCGGCCTTGCGGGAGGCCGCAGCGGCGAGATCGAAGTTGAACAGGGTGCGCCCTTTTGTCGACAGCACCGTCTCGGGCGAGTTCAGATATTTCGGCTCGCCCTCGCCGAGGATACGGCCGCCGAACGCGATCGTCCG
>BACX01000880.1 GCA_000333335.1 Sphingomonas-like bacterium B12
AGACCGAAGCGCTGATGCACATGCCCCATGTGGTGGCGCCCGTCTTGACCTATCTGTCCCACCGCCTCGAAGAGCGGTTCGACGGACGGCCGACATTGCTGATCCTCGACGAGGCCTGGGTGTTCCTCGACCACCCCTTGTTCGCAGCCCGTATCCGCGAATGGTTGAAGGTGCTCCGCAAAAAGAATGTCGCGGTGATATTCGCGACTCAGAGCCTCGCCGATATCGCGGGTAGCTCCATCGCTCCCGCCATCATCGAGAGCTGCCCGCAGCGTATCTTCCTGGCCAACGACCGGGCGATCGAGCCGCAGGGGCGAGCGATCTACGAACGCTTTGGTCTCAACGGCCGGCAGATCGAGCTGATCGGGCGTGCCACGCCGAAACGGCATTATTATCTCCAGTCGACCCGCGGCAACCGCCTGTTCGAACTGGGACTCGGGCCGATCGCGCTTTCGCTGTGCGGGGCTTCCGATCCAGCCAGTCAGAAGGTGATCGACACGATCCTTGCAATCGAAGGGCGCGAGGCCTTCGCCGACGCATTCCTTCGCATCCGCGACCTCGGCTGGGCTGCTGACCTGCTTGGCGAATTCCCAACCGATCGGCCCTCTCATTCCCTGCAGCAGGAGTTGCCGCTGTGAAATCGCGCATCATCGCGGCGGTCGCCGCCGTGTCCCTCACACTTGTCGGTCCTGCCCGCGCGCAGTTCGGTGGAATCGTCTTCGATCCGCATAACTACGCGCAGAATGTACTGACCGCGGCCCGCGCGCTCCAGCAGATCAACAACCAGATCCAGTCGCTCCAGAATCAAGCGACGATGATTACCAACATGGCGCGCAACCTGTCGCACCTGAATATCTCATCGCTCAGCGCGATCAGCTCCGACCTCCAGCAGATCAGCAATCTGATGAATCAGGCTCAGGGGATCAATTTCCAGGTCTCGGCCGCCGACAGTCTGTTTCAACAGCATTTCGCGCCTTCCGTCGGCACGAGCGCCGCCGTCCCGCAGATTGCGACGTCCGCACATACCCGCTGGCAGGACGCGATGGATGGTTTCCGCCAGACGATGCAGATCCAGTCTCAGATCGTCCAGACGGTCCAGTCCGACGATGCCAAGCTCCAGCAGCTGGTGACAGCGAGCCAGGGCGCGGAGGGTAATCTTCAGGTAGCACAGGCGGCCAACCAGCTTTCGAGCTTGGCGATCAAGCAGCAGATCCAACTCCAGACTCTTATGGCCGCGCAATATCGCGCCGATGCGCTTCAGCAGGCTCGCAAAGCTGCGGACGAGGATGCCGCCCAAGCGGAGTGGAGCCGCTTTATCGGCACCGGCAACGCCTACACCCCGCAATAGGAGAGATCCGATGGCCAGCGGCGTCGGCACCGATCTCAATGTCATCGACCAGTTCCTAAGCATCTTCACCCGTTATATCGACAGCGGGTTCGGGTTGCTCGGCGGCGATGTCGGCTTCCTGACCACGACGCTGATCGGCATCGATATCACGCTTGCCGGGCTGTGGTGGGCGCTGGATGGTGACAGCGACATCGTTGCGCGACTGATAAAGAAGATACTCTATGTCGGTGTCTTCGCGCTGATCCTCAACAATTTCCAACGTTTCACCAACATCATTTTCCGCTCGTTCTCGGGCCTGGGTCTTCACGCCAGCGGCAACAGTTTAGCGGCCGACGATCTGGCGAAGCCCGGCAAGCTTGCCGGTGTCGGTTTCACCGCCGCGTGGCCCTTGCTCCAGCAAGCCGGCAATGTCGTTGGCTTCACACCCAATAGCCTCTCTCTCGCCGCGATCCTGCTGATCGCATGGCTGTTGGTCGTGCTTTCCTTCTTTATTCTCGCCGTCCAGCTGTTCGTCACCATTCTCGAATTCAAGCTGACCAGCCTCGCTGGCTTCGTGCTTGTGCCTTTTGCGCTGTGGAACAAGACCGCTTTCCTCGCGGAGCGCGTGCTTGGCAATGTCATCTCGTCGGGCATCAAGGTGATGGTGCTCGCCATCATCGTGGGGATCGGCTCCAGCTTTTTCGCCGACTTCAGCTCTGCATTGCAGGGCCAGACGCCGGATACTGGTCAGGCCATGTCGCTGGTGCTGGCCGCGCTGTCTTTGCTTGGTCTGGGCATTTTCGGTCCTGGCATCGCGACCGGCCTCGTCTCCGGCGCACCGCAATTGGGCGCTGGTGCTGCGGTTGGTACTGTCGCCGGCGCCGCGCTCGCCACGGGTGGCGCCGCCATGCTCGGCGCGCGGACGGCGATGGCGGCAGGGTCGGGCGGTATGGCAGCGATCCGTGCCGGCACATCGATGGGCTCCGCCACATCGACTGCGTATCGGCTTGGTCAGGAGACGTCCGGAAACGGCAGCGTCGGCGCAGGACTCGGAGGCATGGCGACAGCTGCGGGCGGGGCCGCCCGTGACGGTGTTCGCGCCGTCAGCGAGCGTGTGAAGGCATCCCTGAGTGATAGCGCCGAACGCGGTCGGACTGCTGCCTGGCGCGCAGGATCGCGCTCCGTGTCGGCCGGAGCGGATGCGAAGGAGAGTACGAACTCACCGGGCTCGTCCACGCAAGGCGCGCCGGCTTGGGCGCGCAAGCTCAGCACCGAACAGGCCGCCCGTCATCACCGTCAGACCGCGATGCAGACCGTCAAGGAGGGCGATCGGCCCGGAGCATCCGCCAACCCCGATCTCAGTGATAGGGAGGATTGATCGATGAGTGTCTTCAGGAGAAGTCTCCAGCGTTACGGGCGAACACCCGAGCCCGAGACGCCCTACCAGCGAGCAGGGCAGCTTTGGGACGAACGTATCGGATCGGCCCGCGTTCAGGCGCGCAACTGGCGGCTGATGGCCTTCGGTTGCCTCGTCCTGTCGGGCGGTCTTGCCATCAGCAATGTCTGGCAATCACTTCAAAGCCGCGTCACGCCCTATGTCGTCGAGGTCGCCAAGCTGGGCGAGGCACTCAGTGTCGCGCCCGCGATTCGGGACTATCGGCCGACTGATGGTGAGATCGCCTGGTATCTCGGCCACTTCATCACCGACATTCGGTCGCTTCCCGCCGATCCGGTGCTGGTCCGCCGCAACTGGCTCGAGGCTTATGACTTCGCGACTGATCGGGCCGGAACGTTCCTGAATGACTATGCGCGAGCGACCAACCCGTTCGGTGCGATCGGCGAGCACACTGTCTCGATCCAGATCAGCAGCGTGGTCCGTGCGTCCGACACGTCGTTTCAGATCAAATGGATCGAGACCGCATATGACCGGGGCAGCCTGGCGGGCGTAACCCACTGGACAGCGATCCTGACCCTTGAGATGCGGCCGCCGCAGACGGCGGATGCGCTCAGACGCAATCCACTTGGCATCTTCGTCAATGCGATTGACTGGTCGCGTGAGCTGGATGCGCCGCTCCCGGCACCACCATCGGCCCGTGCTGCGCCTATGTCCACGGCTCAGCCGACGGAGCAGGCCCCGCCCGACGCCATGCCGAACCCAACGCTTCCCGAACTTTCCACCCAAAACGGAGGGAATGTCCAATGACACGGTCTATCCTGTTGCTCTCTGCCGGCATGATGGTTGCGACGCCTGCTTGTGGCGCGAGGACCAAGCTGCCGGCAATCGGCTATGATCATGCTCGCTTCGAGCCGGCTGTGGCGGTGAATGATCCACCGGCACCGATAAGAATCGTGACCATGCCGCAGCCGCTTCCTCTTCCTGGTCAACTGCAGCCGCTACCATCGATGAAGCCCGATCTCCGGTCGCCGACGGTCCGCGTCGAAGCGGCAAACCGAGCGGCAACGCGCGAACCGACGACGTCAGGCTACGTCAATGCCGTGCAGGTCTATCCCTGGACCGATGGTGCGCTTTACCGACTCTATACCGCGCCCGAACGGGTGAGCGACATCGCCCTTCAGCCCGGTGAGCAACTCGTCGCCGTGTCCGCCGGCGACACGGTGCGCTGGGTAATCGGTGACACGATCAGCGGCACCGGCGACAACAAGCAGGCGCATATTTTGGCGAAGCCTTTCGCGTCAGGTCTTCATACGAACATGGTCATCACGACTGACAGGCGAACATATCACATAGCGCTAGACAGCACTGATCAAACGTTCATGGCGGCGGTGTCCTGGATCTATCCGCAGGATCAGCTGCTCGCGCTACAGCATCAGAATGCCGAAGCAGAGGCAAGCAAGCCGGTCGCGAAAGGCATCGACCTCGCCAGTCTCCATTTCCGCTATGCGATCAGTGGCGACGAGGCGGCATGGCGGCCGGTACGCGCCTGGGACGACGGCACCAAGGTTTATATCGAATTTCCTGACCGGCTTGATCAGGGAGAGGCGCCACCCTTGTTCGTGGTCGGTCCGATGGGCGACAGCCAGCTCGTCAATTACCGGGTGAGTGGGCGCTATTATGTAGTCGATCGGCTGTTCGCGGCGGCTGAACTTCGGCTCGGCGAAAAGCCCCAGCAGGTCGTCCGGATCACCCGCACGGATGGCGAGACATCCGATCGGGGGCGGCCGTGAGCGAGGAGGCGACATCAGCGAGCGCCGCGGCACCTGCCGATGGCGGTTCGTCTCGCAAGGTTCCGCCTGAGGCTCTGGCCCTGCGTGGCAGCCCGCGCCGGATCATACGCTTCCGGCGAGGGGTCGTTATTGTAGGTGCTGCGGGCGGTATGCTGCTCGTCTCCGGTGTCGCTTGGTTGGCGCTTAGGCACCATCCGCTCGATCTCATGACGCCTGTCGATCAGCAGCAAGCGGACCGCCGTCCCCAGCCGGACGCGGTCTCCGGACTCCCCGCCGGGTACGGACAAGTTCCGCGATTGGGCCCGCCGCTTCCTGGTGATCTCGGGCGGCCCATCCTCGAGCGCCGGCAGCAACTGACGAGCCAAAGTGGAGCGGCCGTGCAGACACCGGAGCAACAGCGGGCCGAGGCCGACCGGCAGCGGATCGCGCAGCAAGTTATACAGGCGCGTGAAGCAGGTGTAATGATCCAAGCGTCGGTGAGGGCGGCTCCCACGCCCGATATCGGACAGGGATCTGCGCCGGCGTTATCGGCCCCGACACCCAGCACCGAAAGGCTCGCGCTCGATTCTCAGCATGACCCCAACGACCAGCAGCGCAAGCTCGACTTCGTCGGCCGAACTGGCGCCGATACCATCTATAACGGTCACGCCCTGCAGACGCCGGCTTCACCTTATGAAGTGATCGCCGGCACCGTCATCGCCGCAAGCTTGATCACGGGACTTGATTCCGACCTTCCTGGAAGCGTCATCGCGCAGGTTACTGAGAATGTGTTCGACACTGCAACTGGGCAAATCCTGCTGATCCCGCAGGGTTCGCGCTTGATTGGGCGATATGACAGTGTCGTGGCCTTCGAACAGAAACGGGCATTACTCGTCTGGCAGCGGATGATCCTGCCGGATGGTAGCTCGATCAGCCTCGATAACATGCCGGCGGCAGATCCGGCAGGATATGCCGGCCTTGAGGACAAGGTCGATTTCCACAGCTGGCAGCTGTTGAAGGGCGTCGCGATCTCGACGCTGCTTGGGGTCGGCTCCGACCTTCAGTTTAGCGGCAATGGTGGGCTGGTTGAGGCGATCCGCCAATCGGGAACGCAGAACGTCTCGCGTGCGGGCGACCAGCTGACGGCTAAATCGCTCGACATCCAACCGACGCTGACGATCCGACCGGGCGCGCCGGTCCGGATGTTGGTCGATCGCGATCTCATCCTGGCACCGTGGAAAGGAGATCGCTGATGTCTGGTATCCGACTGGCGAAGCTCCCCGATCGCACTCCCATCAAACTGACCATCTCCGTGCTGCCAGAGTTGCAGCAGCGTCTGGCGGAATATGCCGAATTTTATCAAGCGACCTATGGCTCAAACGAGCCGGTGGCCGAACTCGTGCCCGCGATGCTGACGGCGTTTTTGGACGGCGATCGAAGCTTCGTGAAATCGCGCGGAGTGAAGCCAAGCCGGGCGCCGAGGAAATGAGCGTTGACCGGCGAAACGACAGTCTTCTTCGGATCGCCGAAGTGCGGCAACGGACCGGGCTCAGCGTGTCTACAATAAACCGGAGAGAGGCCAAGGGCACATTTCCGTCGCGCATCAGGATCGGCGATAACAGCGTGGGCTGGTATCAGTCGGATGTGGATGAATTCGTCGCCGACCCGTTCAATTATCGCTGTGCTGCCAAGACAGCTTGATCAATGGTCGTTTCGACCATAGATCAGATCATTCGGATGTATAAGGCCGCCTGAAATGATCGACGCCCGCTGATCCGTGAACTGGCGCCATCGGCTAAAGAATTTTGCACGGCCTCGTGGACGATCTTGGCAGATCGACCTCGGCGACCTTTTCCGGCATCACTTGGATGTGAAGCGGCTTTCGCCCCTCTGCATGTGACTGCTCGATCAGGGCTTCCAGTTGGTCCAGCAACGTCATCGTTCGCGCCCTCAGCGTTAGCTCATCTTGCTCGCGGCGAAGGCCACGATCACGGCGGCGAAGATGAAAGCCACAACGATATAGGCTCCCAAGAGCTTGGCCGGGCGCTTTGACGGATGGCTTTCGGGTCTAGGCATGATCACTCCTGTTTGTAAGCCGGACCAACGCACCTGCGATCGGTCGGCGCCGCCGGGCCAGCCTATCTCTTCAGTTCGTTGATCGCCTGGCTCACCGCTTGTCCGACCTGCGACGATGGCCCGGTGAAGCGGACGTACCAGCCGCGCTCGGAATTGGCTGGCTCCAACTCGGAGGCGATCACGTCGGCGTCTACGCCAGTGATTTCGCTTGCTCGCTGCGCGATTTTGCCAACGATCTTCGCCAGACTATCGGCGTTCATCAGGTCAGCCCCTGCCAATCATGCGTTGATGAAGCTCACTGCGTACGTCTGCCCGGTCAAGAACGCGGTCAGCCGGATCGCTGAAGTCTCCGCGAGCGATCCGCGCCGCCCGCTGCTCGGCTGTTTCGGCCAGTTTCGGGCTGGCACCCGTCAGAATTCGATCGATCGGGGTCTCAAATTCAATCACGCAGGCCTCCATCTACCTGGCGCACAACGCCAGCTAGCCGGGCGTGATCCATTCGTTTCGGGGCCTTCCCAAGCCGGATGCCGTGAATGACCGGGTGAAACTTATGATTTCGTGTTATTCCCGTCACTCGCTAGCGCACGTATCCGGGGAAGCGGAAGCCGGCATGAATATTTTCGATCGGGCGAAGGAGTTGGCCAGAGGCGACCGCTCCATGGACACTATCATCAGAACGCTGAAGGCGGAGCGTTTCGAGAACGTGGAAGGCTATCTTTCCCCGACCTTCCGCCGGGAGCTGAGGGAGATCCGCGAAGAAGCGCGCATCAGGAAATGACGCTCGGGAGTGGCTGATATGGCGTGGACCAATGAAGAGGACGTCTATCTACTAAGTGAGCGCGAGAAAGGCACTGGATTTTGGTCGATTGCTCGCACATTGAACAAGTCCGAAAGCAATGTGCGGCATCGCTCATGGAGGCTCGCTCACCGGAACGCGCTGTTCGACCCAAAGGCGCCCGGCGCAAGCATCTAGTCGGCTCATGAGCTGCAAACATACTACGGTCCCGTCGCCCTGCGCGAGCTGGATCTAGCCCCCCCCCATCGCCCGTCATGAAACCTCCATCGATGTTGATCATTGGGGCGAAGCCGAGCGTGATCGCTCGGCCTCTCCACGCAACCTGCCCCGTCGGCTAGTCCGGCGGGGTTCTTTTTAAAAAGTCTGCAAAATCAGTTTTCTGATCCCTGCGGGTACTGCGTTAACCTGTCGGCATTAGACCTTTGTCTAATTTCAACGGAGGTTCACATGAAAAAATTCTGGTGCGACAATCGCGCCGCCACGGCGATCGAGTATGGTTTGATCGCCGCCCTGATCGCGGTCGCTGCGATCTCCGCCATGTCGAAGCTGGGTACGAAGCTGAAGAACACCTTCACCAATGTCACGACGGCCATGAGCTCGACCGTTTCATAACTCCGTAGCAATCACCAAAAGTGTTTTCTCTGTTCGCGGTCTTTTAAATTAGCTAGGCCGGCGCATAGGGGGCTCGTACGATGTCATTATGTACGAGCCCCTAGACTTTGCGACTTAGCACTCTGGCTTCTGATTCTCCTTCAGGCCGCTGTAGTCCCCTTCGGTGGGCGCGCTGCCTTCGTCCTCGCCCTCTTCGTCGCCGTGATCGTGCTGCTGGCGGTCATCATCCGCGCTGCCGTCAGGCTTCACTTTCGGATCCGTATCAGTTTGAAGATTTGAGGGTGGCGTCGTCATCTCGCTGTCCTTCTGGATGGCGGGCGGGCTTAACTCGCCCTTGGGCATTCGTGGTGCAAGGCTGCCCCGCCCGGCTGACGGGTGCGGGGCGATGCGGCGCGGCCGACCGCTAGTGACGGGCCTGACTACCGTCGGCTTCCGGGAAGAAACCTCGGAATCCCCCGCTTCGGTCTTTTCAGGTCTGTCCCGTCTGACCGGCGGCGGCTGCGATCGCGTAGGCGTTGTCACGCTCCGGATCTTCCGCGGTGCCCTCGCTATCGAGAGCGCGCTTCTTCGCCATCTCGGCAGGATCACGGGACATATCAACGTCCCCGGCATAAGTGCGGCCTTTTCCAAGCGTATCTTCCCGGTGTTTGATCTCGGTCATTGGGGTTTCCTTCCACAGTTCCAACGAGCGGCCGTGCGGATGGAGCCAACGGGAACGGTCCCGTTTCGATGGCCAGAGTAATGACAACTTTGCAATGCGTGCCGCCTTGGGACGGTAACGGCGCGGACCGTTGTGGCCGCTTAGAGAGTTGCATCGCGATGCGCTGTTGAGGTGGGTGCCTGGCCAGAACGCTTCCAGATGTTCCCCTCATGTTCTATGTTGGGCACCCGCCCGAGTCGGGCGTCGAACATCGTTGGAGGCAACAGCCGTGCAGCAGGGACTGCGGCACGACTTGCGGCTACGCGCGGCCGCAAGCGTGATCTATGACGCCGTTTATCCGGGACCAGAATGGTCGCCGGTTAGCTTCGACGAGGCCGAGCGGCTGGAGACGGTCCACTATCGGCAAGCCGTCGAAGCGGCGCTGTTGGCCCGGCCGGTGCTGACAGATCGCGCCGAGCAGTTGAGGTTGATCTGATGCGACCCGTCGACCCGGCGGGCGGTGAGCCGCGCGAGATCACCCTGTTCGAGCAGTGGATGGGCATGACGCCCGATGAATGGGAAGCGCTCGGCGCGCCTGATGAAGAGCGAGATCGTGGCCCGCTGCCGGCTCTGCACGAACAACGATCGTGATGCGCTCGTCGAAGAGATGGCGGCCGGCGCTTGGGAAGCGGCCGGCTACGGCGATCGATGGGAGGATGCTCCCGCCACGTGGCACACGGCCTTTCGCCACCACGCTGATCTGATGCTTCGGGTGCTTGAGCGCGATCATGACCACTGAGACGCTCAGCCAGAAGCAGATCGCTTTTGAGGTCCGGTTCGCGCTCGGTCAGGCGGGGGCGACGCACTTCATCAACGCACACGCGAAGAGCCCGGAAGCCCGCCTGCGCGCGCTTGAGGCGCTAACGGCGATCGTTGCAGCCCGGTTCGAGGTGCTGACGGTGACGCGTGAGCTGCCCGATGGCTGGGACAGGCCGCTATGTGGGCACGGATAGGAGGCCGAGATGATGGGCGTCGCGAACGACGAAGACGGACACCGCCGGGGCGTGCCGGATCAGTTTGAGCATATGACCCGACACGATGCTTGGTGGAAGCGCTCCCGTGTGCGGCTGAAATGGGAGCCGATCGCCACTCTGCCGAAGGATCTAGGCGATCTAGCTCTGGCCGAGCCGGTCATTCTCAGATCGGCCAATCAATGGGCTCTCGGGCACTGGTACGAAGATGGATGGATCATCGTGACTGCAGGCGGCCATAGCCGCCTTGATCATTTCAGGCCCTTCCAATGGGCCGAGCCGACGGTAGACGATCACATGCTCTTGGCGCAGGAATAGCGGCCCCGCCTCAAAGCGCCCCCTGACCGAAGGCCAAAATGCTCGAACGCCTCGCCAAACGCTTATTTTTTCTGGCGCCGACGCGCTATCTCAATGGTGGGCCGCGCAGGTATCACGTGTCTTGGGAGATGCTTCGGGATGCGGACCAAGAGAACTATCGCGCAGCCGCACGTCGCCTTTTAGAAGAATTGCGAGTCCCGTCGCCCGAGATGGTGCGAGCTGGCTCGCCAGAGGGCCAGACGTCCGTTGTGGTTTGGCAGACCATGATCGACGCCGCACTGTCGTAATGGCCGCGTGCCTCCTTTGTCAGATGCTCGCCGCCGTTCCCGACGTTCCCGACCCGCATCCCGCGATGATAAGGAGCCGGCAGATCCGCCCCGAAGGCGCGCGATGGGTACACATCTGCACCAACTGCGGACGCAAGTGGATCTGGGAGGGCGAGTGGCTGCGGCTGAACGGCCAACCTACTCCAAAGAAGGATCTTGGCTGATCGCCCCCTAGCGCTGCGGAATCGTTAATCTAAGTTAATTTTCGTTCCAGATAACTGAAGAGCCGCGCGCTCTATCTCGCGAGGATGTTCGAGGCTTTTCCGCTGCGTGGATTGCTGGTTGCCGTCTTGATCTCGGTTTTCCTCTGGGCAATCATACTACTGCCGATCGCCGCGCGACGTTGGCATTAGGACGCCCGCCCCACCAAAATCTACGAGCGAGCTGCGGCAACCCGTTCAGAAGCGGGGTCAGGCACACCCCACTCTTTACCAATGTGAGTTCGCAGCAACTCGAAGTCTGCAAGCCTGCAAGGGTCGGCAAGCCCCACTATGTCGACATCCGAACGTGTCCTGTCAAAAACCTGCGCCCCACGCTGCGTGACCAGATCGGCGTGTGGCACCTTTTCTGGGACGCGATCTTGGCCTGAAGGAGTGTCCACTGTCCAGCGCGCGCCAGATCAACACGAGAATGCCGGTCGCTGAAGCCGTGGAGACGGCGAGGTGCGCCGAGAAGGCCATGACGAAAGAGGTGCGTCCGGATAAGAAGACATTAACCCTGCCTGTCGATGGTGATGATGCCGCTGAGATGCCGCCACCGGAGGAATCCTCGGTCCGCAGCGCGCTGGCGCGAGCAGTATGCATTCTGCCAGTGTGCCTCGCCGCGATCGTCGGGGCGGTGATGGTGCTTCAGCGGTGCTCCTCTTAACATCTCGCCGGAACCGTCCGAGCATAGCAATGTGGTGTCGGCCAAGCGCGGAGGCACGATGATGCCCGGTAAAGTGAAATCGGCCTGATGGCGGCCTGCTTGCTCTGCCGCCACTTCCACGGCGTATCGGCCGACGAGCCGCCGCACGATCCGCTTATTCCCCAGCGCCGGTTCAGCGTGCGCGAGGGCAAGCAACTGCGGTGAATCTGCTCGCAGTGTGGTCGTGTCTGGATGCCGAACGACGGGGCGTGGGAACAGGTCGACGCCTATTAGATCCATGATAGGTTAGAGTGAGCGCCGACACGACGCGTGGTCATCCCCAGCAGCGGAGACTGGTCGACCGCATCATGCGCGAGGGCTGACCCGCACCGGATTGACGGTCATCCTGCTGGCATCCCCTGCCGCCCTATTTTGCTGACGCTTCCGGGGAGGGATCGTCCGGATCGTCTTCGCGTACTCGGCAGTGAGGGCGAACAGATCCCACGCATGGCCCCAGCGGAAACCGGGGAAGCCGTGTCGGGCCGAGACGACGATCAGCATGCCGACGTCGAATATGGCGAACAGCAGGATGTTGATCCGAAGGCCGTCCGTTCGCTGCGAGGGCACGTTCGGCATCACCGCCGCGCGCCACGTCTCCAGCACCGTCACCAAGACGATCAGCACCGAGAAAATCCAGTCGCCGACGCCCTCGAAGCTGATGCGCATGACGAGGGTCCAGGCGGCCAGCATCCAGCAGTAGCGAGCTACCGCGAACTGCGTCATCCCGATGCGCTGGCAGAGCCAGATGATCGGCGGGTGGAACAGGCGGGTGCCGATCCAGAGGTCGAGGCGACGGATCATGGGCTGGCCATATCAGAGGGGCGCAGAGATTCGCGATAGGCAGAGCGTGCTTTCAGGATCAGCGCTTGTCGGGCAATACGCTGAGCGAACACATCGTGGGGGCACGACATGGCTGGAATTGGGCGACGACCAGCGATATGCCGCGACTGCCGCGGTGAGGTTGATCCGCGAGCGACACGATGTCGGCACTGCGGGAGGAAGCTATCGCGTAATAGCCCCGGCCAACTGCTGTCCGCGGCCGTCGTGTCATGTGTTCTGATTTACGCATGGACCGGGCGCTGACCGTCAACCACGATGGTGTTGCGCCTACCGACAGGTCACCGGGGATCGACGACGCGACAACCAATGGGATCGGCAAGAGCGCGTCTCAGGTCGACGCGCAGCTGATGGCCGACTTGGATGAGCAGCAGCGGGCCACGGAAAGAAATCGAGCCGAAAGCATATCGCGGTTCGCGGAGAACAGCGCCCAGAAGCCGTTGATCTACCAGACCCAGCTTCATGCGTCGGCCGCGTTGGAGCGATACGAGAATTCGGCCGTCGAGGGTATCCGGCTGAACGCCTTCGCCCATCTCATGGAGAAATGTGGGATCGTCGCCTTCCCCTGGGCCGAGGACTACACGAACCAAGCCTCTGCCGCGATGGATTTGGACCGCGATCTACAGTCCGTGAAAAGCACGCTGTCGGATACGGAGCTGGCGGCCGCCGGAGCGTTCGCAAAATATCAGGAGTGGGATGTCAGCAACCCTTCCGATCTCGATGGTCGGTTAGGGGCCGAGCAACCGCTGTCAAAAAGCTGCGAGCGGGCGCGCGATCCATTCGTCCAGCAGGCTGTCTCTGAAGCGTATCGGGCCAATCTGGCTAAGACGGCTCCTCAGCGCCGCTTGGACGACATGGCCGAAGAAATGCGCGCGCAGTCGGATGCAGCTCAAGCCGCTTGGCAGGCCCGTGCGGACCCTAGCCGTTTCTGATCGGGCGGGCCCGTCAGCCCGGTTCAGGAATGCCCTAGAATGGTGATGGGGTGGACACCCCCCCGACGGCATCGATGTGCCAGAGTGGAGTTGTTGAGCACCACTGAGGGAGGCGTCCGTGTCGGAAGTTACCACAATCGGTCTGGATATCGCGAAGAATGTTTTCCACGCCCACGGAGCCGATGAGCGCGGGCGCGTCGTTTTCAGCAAGCGGATCAGTCGAGGGAAGCTGCTGGATTTCTTCGCCGCACAGCCGAGTTGCACGGTGGCCCTTGAGGCGTGCGGAGGAGCGCATCATTGGGCTCGCCAACTCATCCATTTAGGCCATCAGGTGCGGCTGATCCCGCCGGCCTACGTGAAGCCGTTCGTGAAGCGGCATAAGAACGATGCCGTCGATGCCGAGGCGATCTGCGAAGCGGCGCAACGGCCGAGCATGCGGTTCGTGGCGGTGAAGGGCGAGGAACAGCAGGCGGCCGGCCTCGTGTTCAGGACCCGCGATCTGCTCGTGAAGCAGCGTACCCAGCTCATCAATGCGATCCGGGGGCATCTTTCTGAATATGGATGGGTCGCGCCCAAGGGCCCGTCCCATGTCGCGATGCTCGCAGATCTCCTCGAAGAGGAGGAGATGGCGAACACATTGCCCGATGCGGCACGATCGATGCTGCGCGTGATGCTCGACCTGCTGGGCAACCTCGACGAGCGGATCAAGGACCTCGACAAGGGAATCGCGCGGCGAGCGCGAGAGGATGCGGTCTCGCGCCGGCTGATGACGATTCCCGGCATCGGGCCGATCGGTGCGACCGCGATCGCGGCACTGGCGCCGCCCGCTGAGACCTTCGCCAAGGTCCGCGATTTCGCCGCCTGGCTCGGTCTCACGCCGCTCCAGAAGTCGACCGGCGGCAAGCAGAAGCTCGGGGCGACATCGAAGATGGGCGAACGCACGCTGCGACGGCTGCTCATCATTGGGTGCAGCGCGGTCGTGCTTCAGGCGAGCAAGCGTGGCGCACCCAAGGGCTCATGGCTCGAAAGGATGCTGGCCCGAAAGCCGCGCATGCTGGTGACGGTCGCATTGGCCAATAAAACGGCCCGCATCGTATGTGCGCTGCTGATGAAGCAGGAGGATTACAAGGCTCCGGTCGCGGCCCTGGCGTAAGCCAGAGCGGACCTGAGGTCGTCGGAGGTGTAGGCGGGCGAAGGAGAGTATGGCGCAACAGTCGGCGAGACGGGGCCGGAAGAACCAGGGCTAATCCACCGTGCCTTCGAGCACGCCATGGTGATGTGGCTCCGGTCCGCGAACTCCCATACGGCCCGCAGCTCCATCGCTGCATCAGAGGCCGGACAGATGGCAGCATCCGACTACACGCCAAACGCCCTCAAATACCGCTTGCACCTGACGGGGTGTCCACAGATGGATTGCGGCTCGACCGCTTCCAGCCTTGTTGCAGCGATGCGGTCGTTCAGAACCTAACCCTGATCCCGCAACAATTGAGCGTATTCACGAACATCGACAGCTTCGCAGGCTGAAACATAGTCATCGATCATGCCGGGGTGTTGGGTCACGATCAGATTGAACGGCAGCCAATCGTTGCCGATCAGAAGCCGTTCTCCCTTTGACCCGGTAAACAGCAAGGCAACAGAGACGACGCAATATGCCTCCGCCCCAATAGGAACACTTGTCGGCACCGCCGCACTTTGAGAGTTAGGGTTTTCACCAAACGTCGGGCCAACATCTACATCGCCAACGGTAAACTCCGCGCGACGCAATACCGCCGTTTGGAACACCTCGAAAGGGAAGCGCTCAAAGCTCTTCGGAGGAGTGGGGGCTGCCCTTGGCGCAGCGGCAGCTGCCCGCAGCCAAATCGGCGCATCGTCGGGAACACTGATCGGATGGGCCGTTTCGATCCTCGCCTGTAGGGCGGCATTTGTCTCAATGCTCAAGCTGAATACCTCAAACTTGAACTCAAGATCGCGCTGGGTGACGCCGATGGACCAAACGTTCCCAGCCTCATCCCTGAGCCAAACCAAATCTGCGCGTGGTCCAGCCTCGTCGGGCCGGTATCCGTTCAAGACCGAAGCGAGCGACGTGATGCGCGGGCCGATTGTTTCGAGCGCTTCGGCGGCAGCATCAATATGAAAAGGTGGATAGGCTCTCGGCTCGACCATTACTGCAATGTCCGCTTTTTGGCGCTGCCGAACAAGCCAGAATGGCGATCTCTGGGGGCGGTAACGGCCCGGCAGATCTGTCGCCCCTTACCGGTCGGGCCGCTTCCGGCGAGGATCGATGCGCGAGCGGCCCGGGAAGGGCTTGAGATGGTGGATAGCGGACGTTGTATCACTCAGGGGTTGACGTGACTGCCTTGGAAAAGCGGTAGACGGCATAAAGGTTTGATCCAAAAGCCAGCACCGACCCTCCAAGCAATATCGGCACGTTGCCACCCAAATAATTCACAGCGACAAACATCGCGCCAATGCCAACCAACGTCACGATGATGCGAGGAAATAGAAGTCGGCGATAACTGTTACTGACTCCGTAGAAAGCCGGCCTACATAGTATGTCCGTCAGACGGGAGTATAGTGCCCAATCAGACGCTAGACCCAACCCGGTAAAAAACACTAGGTATAGCAGCTTCATCCCACACCCTCCGCGATCGGAATGCCGTATTAGCGGACGGTCAGCAAGGGGGCGGCAACAGCCCGGCAGATTTCCTGCCCTCGAACGGCCGGACGGCTTTTGGCGCGGAGCGAGGTGGCGATGTGGTCGCGATCGGCACGGGATGGTGGATTTGAGACAGGGCGGCTTTCGAGGGGAGTGGAAGTCTTAACGGTCGTAGGTTGGGCGGTCGATTGACACTGCTTGGCCCTTCACAAGCCGAAAAAATGCCTTTCCATTGTAACCGCAACCGCCGACGATGACTTCGTAATCGATCCCTTCAATCAAATCTCTTGGCGGCGTATGAGCAGTGAAATTCAGAGGCGTCTCTCCATATACCAAATGAGACACGGTCTTCGCGCAACCGTCCTTTGCATCGATTTGCCACAGCGACTTCTGCTTGCCGCCGATGTTCTCGCTCAAAATGGCATAACCAATGCCCCGCGCTGAATTCGGTACAGAATGGTCTCTTACATCTATCATTAGGTGGTTTGCTGAGCCGGTTACGGAAACCTCCGCTTTATACTGACAACCGGCGGTCAGCAGGCTCAAGGCGAGTATCGATAGGTTTTCGAACAAGCCTGTCCGCATTTGGCAAACCTCGCACAACTCGGGAGCGACAACAATTGGGGCGACAACGGCCCGGCAGATTTTCCGGCTGGGACCGGTTGGGCGGCTATAGGCGCGATCCGAGCCGGTATCGCGGCATCCGACGGCACGGGGTGGTGGATAAGCGAAGGTCGGGTTTCGGGGTCGCACAATAAGGAAGCGGCCGTTGACGAGATGTGCGGCTTGGCTGCGCTGACGACATGACCATCAGCAAGTTCACCCGGTTTGCCGCCATCGCCATTATCGTCGTGGCTTGGAGCCTGATGTTGCTCTTGCACTTCCATATCGTCAATTGGGGTCAAGCTGGCTGACTGCCTCGCGGACATTGCCGATCATCACCGCTTCGCCTAATCTCAGCCGATGTCCCTCTATCGAAGAGCATGGCTGTTTGCCGGCTGGACCATGCTGGTGTTTGTCACGACCCCTCTCTGGCTATTCTGGCCTGTCAGTCGTTGGGGAATGGCTGCTGCATTACCGGGCATGGCGTTCTGGCTCGCGCACGGCGCTGCTTCACTATGGCTGTTTCGTTGTCCCGTCTGTGGAACTTCCCCGTTCACAACCCGACTGGGCTTCGTGGGCATAGGCCATCCTTGGCCACGTCGCGCCTGTTCGAAATGCGGCCAAGATCTCCGCGCAGCGTAAGTCTGCAATTGGGGCGAAGGCGGACAGGCAGATTTCCTGCTCGGGCTCTCGGTCAGCACATCATTCGAGGATCAGTGAGCTTTTGCCAAATATCCTGCGGCACATTCAGGGTTGAAGGGTAAACATCTGTCCATTCGCGCGGGTCGTCCCATCTGATCCCGTTCACGACGTCAAAGCGGACCCGCGATCCCGAGATGCCCAACTTCGACATTCTCTTCCTGATCGCGCCTTCACGGCGGCGAACCAGTTCGAGCGATGCTTTGTTGTTTGCGTTCAGAACGGTCGGCGTGATGACGATCCAGCCTTGTCGCCACAGGTCGGAATTAAGGGTGTCGAGATATTGTGGGATTGCCCGATCAGCCTCTTTCGTGAAGCTGGCGCTGCCGGGCTTGAACGCGAACAGCGGGCCGCCCGGACAGGTCGTCACGGATGCCGCTGCCATTGCCAATAGCCCGATCATGCTGCCTGCCTTTATGACCGCCTTCGGGAATGACCTGAGACGGAATGAATGACAAGATGTGGGGCGGCAACGGCCCGGCAGGTTTGTTGCCCAGCACCGGTCGGGCTGCTTCCGGCGCGAATTGATGCGTCAGCGGCGCGGGAATGGCGTGGGGTGGTGGAAAGCTGCCGTTAACGTACTCGTGGGACAAACGCTGGGTTCGCGGATCGAATGGCCTTTGCAATGATGAAGCATATCAGGACGATAGTAGCATTTTTGCCATTTATCGTGGTGGCATTGCAGGTGTGGATAGATTTTGATTCAACCCGGCTTCTAAATGGAAGCCTTGAATACATCGGACCCAAAAATCAACTTCCCGAAGATGTCTATGGATTTGGTTTTGCTGCAGTGTGGTTTATCCTGCTGCTGCCGTTTATCCTGCTTTGTATCCTCAGACGTTACCTATCAGGATCAGGGCGAGCGCAATACTGGGTGACGCTGCTTGGGCTTTATGCGGTTTCCTCGATCGGCGGATTTTGGCTAGATCACATCATCTGGCCGCAATTGATTAGGGCGTAGACTCGTTACGCATTGCACCACAGCCGGACACAGATGAGCTTGATGGCGGCGAGATAGTTTTCCGCATCCTTGTCATATCGTGTGGCAATGCCCCGGAACTGCTTGATCCGGTTGAAGAAGCGTTCGACGAGATTGCGCTGCCGGTAGAGCCAGGGCGAAAAGCCGAACCGCTGCTTGCGGTTGGAGCGGTTGGGAATATTGGCCCATATGTCTCGGGCGGCGGCCGCCTCACGGATCGCGGTGCTGTCATATCCCTTGTCGCCGAGCAGGGTGGCACCTTCTGGAGCCGCCTCGATCAGCGCCTCGGCTTCACAGGCATCGTGAATGTTTCCGCCGGTCAATCGCAGGCTGACAGGACGTCCATCAGCATCGACAAGAGCGTGGAGCTTGGTGGTAAGGCCGCCCCGGGAACGTCCCATGCCATGATCTGCAGACCCCCTTTTTTGCCCGTCGCACCATGTTGGTGGACGCGCACGCAGGTGGAATCGATCATGACCAGTTCACCGTTGAAGCCGGCGGAAACCGCTGCCAGCAGTCGGTCCCACACGCCCGCCTTCCGCCAGCGAACGAAGCGATTGTAGCAGGTCGTCGATGGCCCATAGCGTTCTGGAATCTCCGCCCAGGGTGCGCCGGACCGGAAACGCCACAGAATGCCGTTCAACACCCGCCTGTCATCGACCCGGGGCACCCCGCGCGGCTTGTTGGGCAGCAATGGCTCGATGATGAACCATTCCTTGTCCGTCAGTTCATACCGCCGCCGTGCCATGCGCCCTCCGCTCTCGAAGGACGCCTGAATCACGCTCGCAGCCGAGGCTCAACCCAATTTATGAGTTCACGGCCTAGCTGACCGGCCGCCCTTGGGGCGATTGCGGCTCGTCAGTGGAAGCGCGCCTTCAACCACGGCACGCGCTGCATGGCCTCTGTTTCGGCCGTTTCCGGTGAATCATATATTCCCAACTCTGGTCCGAGTAGGCCCCAACCCGGATCATCGCCCGTAATGACGGAGGCGTCGGCCCACTGCCGCCGGTAGGAGAAATTGCCGTCCAAACGCTGACAGATAACCACCCGCTCGCCGCCATCTGGCTTCT
This sequence comes from Sphingomonas-like bacterium B12, assembly GCA_000333335.1. Taxonomy (GTDB): domain Bacteria; phylum Pseudomonadota; class Alphaproteobacteria; order Sphingomonadales; family Sphingomonadaceae; genus Solisphingomonas. The sequence goes on from BACX01000880.1 coordinate 18,974, forward strand.
CGATGATGCGAAAGCGATCCTGCATCGCACTTCGATGCCATGGCGGCTACGGGTCCGCAATTGGGGTCGAGATAAAGCCGTCCTGATGACGGCAAGTGGGGCGATAGCTGACGCAAACGATTTCTAGGGGTTCTTGAGGGTATCTAACCCGATCAGTACGCCATAATAGCCGATCCAAAGTGCGATCGCTGCGTAGGTCGCGATAGTCACCCAGAAGAATACCGGGCTGTCGGCGCGCGCATAGGGGAACCCTTTTGCCCGCACTACTCCGGTGCGGATGCCTTTGAATACAAGCCACGTGCAGAACGCCGGTAGGCCAACGAAAAGGGCCGTCATGAAGACGACGCCGAACAGATCTTTCATGCTCTCGATCACGTCTTGCCTCGAACGTCCGGTTTGTCGTTCGTGCCACAGCCGCCGCTATGACTGCAACTGGGGCCGCAACAGCCCGGCAGATTTGTCGCCCGGCACCGGTAGGGCCGCTTCCGGCGAGAATCGATGCGCCAGCGGCCCGGGGGGGCTTGAGATGGTTGTTATGCGACAGTCCGCTTCATCACCGCGAACACTACGAAGCTCGTCACGATGCTGATCGGGAGCGAGAATGCTGATAGCGTCCACATCGCGAACGCTGCCATCGCCGGAGCGTCATTTGGAGGTGGGCCAGCCGGAGCAAACGCGGCCAAGACGAAACCGCCCGAAAAGCCGAGAGCCGGGACGAAGAAACAGCAAACGAACCGCGCGAGAGCTCTGCTTCGTCGCTGAAGCAGTCGCCCCAAGGTCAAACACACTGCGGCAGTTAAACCAGCAGCGATGACCGCATAGATCAGCAGGATCGGAATGTCCTTGGCGGACGCGATGCTCACGATACGGCCTCCCGTTCGGTGCTGATCGCACTCTTCGGGAACGGCCGCAACTGGGCCGGTTGCCGACTGGCAGATTTGTCGCCCGGCACCGGTCGGGCCGCTTCCGGCGAGAATCGATGCGCCAGAGGTGCGGGATCGGCGCAGGGTGGTGGAAAGCGGTCCGGCAGATTTATGCCGGCGTTTAAGATAGCGGGCATTCCCCTCGGAGGTCGCAACGCTTGCCATCGCTCAAGCCGTCCATCAGACTGACGAAATGACGACCGTATTCGTACTTCACCACGTTCGGGCGGACGACGAGTTTGGAGATGACGCCAAGCTGATCGGCGTCTACTCATCCGATGCCAGCGCAGAAGCTGCAAAAGAGCGGCTATTGATGCAGCCCGGCTTTCGCGAGCATCCGGCAGGGTTTCAAGTTGGCCGGTATGTTCTCGACATGGACCACTGGACTGACGGATTTATTACGACGACACGTATCAACATGCCTTGGAGCATGAAGAGACGGAAACTGGGCCA
>BACX01000879.1 GCA_000333335.1 Sphingomonas-like bacterium B12
CGGCGGCTTGAGACGTTGCCTTGGTCACCGGCCTCGAACGCGAAGGCGATTACGCGATCACCTACCCCTTCCTTGCCCGCGATACTGGAGAAAATTGACATGCGCGTTTCGATATCAGGTTCTCGTCCTGCCTTGCGCCTGTTGGCGCTCGTCGCCGCGACGCTTCCCGCCCAGGCTTACGCCGCTGGCACCGGCATGCCTTGGGAACAACCGCTGCAGCAGATCCTCGACTCGGTCCAGGGGCCGGTCGCCAAGATCGTGGCGGTGATCATCATCATCTCGACCGGGCTGGCGCTGGCATTCGGCGAGACATCGGGCGGTTTCCGCAAGCTCATCCAGATCGTCTTCGGCCTGTCGATTGCGTTCGCGGCATCAAGCTTCTTTCTGAGCTTCTTCAGCTTCGGCGGCGGGGCGCTGGTTGGATGAGCGGGGTAGACATTCCAGGCCATATCGCGATCGACGGGTTTGAGGTGCCCCTGCACCGGGCCTTGACCGAGCCGATCCTGCTAGGTGGTGCTCCGCGCGGCGTCGCGATCCTGAACGGGACGTTGGCTGCGGCGCTCGCCCTCGGGCTTCAGCAGTGGATTGCCGGGCTCGTCATCTGGCTCGCGGGACACAGCGTCGCGGTGTTCGCCGCGAAGCGCGATCCCGACTTCGCGGCCGTGCTCGCACGCCACCTCCGTCAGAAAGCGTGGCTGTCATGCTGAGCCTTCGGGAATATCGGCATGGCGCCGACCGGCTCGCCGACCATCTGCCCTGGGCGGCCCTGGTCGCGCCCGGCATCGTCCTCAACAAGGACGGAGCCTTTCAGCGGACGTTTCACTTCCGCGGTCCGGATCTGGAATCGGCGACGGAGGCCGAGCTCGTTCCGTTCTGCGCACGGATGAACAACGCATTGCGCCGAGCCGGCTCTGGGTGGGCCTTGTTCTTCGAGGCGGAGCGTGTCGAGGCGCTCGACTATCCGACGAGCGGGTTCCCCGATGCGGCCTCTGGCTCGTCGATCAGAACGGCGCGGTCATTTCGATGGACGCCGTGGCCAGCATTTCGAGAGCCGTCATCATCTGACGGTGAGCTATCTGCCGCTTCCCGACCAGGCCAGTCGAGCGGAGCGTGTCCTGTGGGATCGCGATGACGACAGGCGGTCCCGTGACTGGCGACGGGAACTGCAAGCGTTTGTCGCTGAGACGGACCGCCTATTGGATCTCCTGTCAGGGGTTCTCCCCGAGATGCGCGGTCTCGATGATGGCCAGACGCTCAGCTTCCTGCACCGCCATATCTCCACGCACCCCCATGCTGTCGGCGTACCGGAGACGCCGATGTATCTCGATGGCTTGCTGGTCGATACACCCCTGTCGGGCGGGATCGAACCGATGCTCGGCGATCATCACCTGCGTACCGTCACGCTGCTTGGTTTCCCCAATTCCACGCGGCCGGGCATTCTCGACGCGCTCAATCACCAGCCCTTCGCATATCGCTGGGCGACGCGCTTCATCCCGCTGGACAAGCCTGCGGCTGCCAAGGCGCTGACGCGCCTCCGCCGGCAATGGTTCAACAAGCGTAAGTCGATCGCGCAGCTGATGCGCGAGGTGATGATGAACGAACCCGTTCCGCTCACCGATAGCGATGCCGACAACAAGGTAGCCGATGCCGATCTCGCGCTCCAGGCATTGGGCGGGGACCATGTTTCGTTCGGCTATCTGACCACGACGATCACCGTCTTGGACATCGATCGAGTTGCCGCGGACGAGAAGGTTCGCGTCGTCGAGCGCATCATCAATGGTCTCGGCTTCACCTGCATCCGGGAAAGTATCAACGCCGTCGAGGCGTGGCTCGGCAGCTTGCCCGGCCATGTCTATGCCAATGTTCGCCAACCATTGGTCCATAGCCTCAACCTCGCCCATCTGATGCCGTTGTCGTCGGTCTGGGCAGGGCCGGCGCGAAACGAGCATCTTGCGGCCCCTCCGGTGCTCGTCGCCGAAACATCGGGTGCGACGCCGTTTCGCCTTTCCACCCACGTTGGTGACGTCGGCCACATGCTGATCGTGGGCCCCACGGGGGCAGGAAAATCGGTACTCCTCGCGCTGCTGGCCCTCCAGTTCCGCCGTTATGTCGGGGCACGGATTACCGTCTTCGACAAAGGCATGTCGGCGCGTGCTGCCGTTCTGGCGATGCGCGGTGCCCACCATCCGCTGGGAGCCTGCAACGCGGAGGGCGAGATGCTCGCCTTTCAGCCTCTCCGCCATATTGATGACGTGAGTGAGCGGACGTGGGCAGCCGACTGGATCGCAAGCCTGTTTGCCCACGAGGGTGTCGAGGTCACACCGCCGGGTCAAGAGGGGTTGTGGTCGGCGCTGACCAGCCTCGCCGGGGCGCCCGAACGGGAACGGACGCTCACCGGCCTGTCGGTATTGCTCCAGTC
>BACX01000876.1 GCA_000333335.1 Sphingomonas-like bacterium B12
GCTGTTCGCCGTCGCGGCCGCCGCGACGCCCGGCCCTGTCGACGGTCGCGGTACGCAGGCTCGCTTCGATGCCTGCGCCCGGCTGTCCGACAGCGATCCCGCCGCCGCACAGAAGGAGGCCATCGCCTGGGCCAAGACCGGCGGCGGCGTGGCGGCGGTGCAATGTCTCGGCATCGCGCGGTCGGCCGGCGGCGACTGGAAGGGCGCGCTCGACGCGTTCACCACCGGCGCCACGCTCGCCGACCAGACGCATGCTGGCATGAGCAATCAGCGTCAGCGGCCGGCCCGCCCGGATCAGGTCGATCCGCATGTCCATGTCGGGATGGAGCGCCGTGTAGAAACCGACATCC
>BACX01000875.1 GCA_000333335.1 Sphingomonas-like bacterium B12
CATGACGGGCAAGCGCAGGTGGCGATCTTCGGAGACGAGGGCTGATATGTCGGTTCGGCCATGCTTCTGACGCGCCGTCGCGCTAGGGCGCGGGCATGATCGGCATCCGCCTGTTGCTCGCCGCGCTTGCCGCGCTGTTCCTCTCCGCCTCGCCCGCTGCCGCCTGGTGGGAATATGGCCACCAAACGGTCGCCGCGATCGCGTATCTGGAGGTCACGCCGCAGACCCGCGCGGGGATCGACCGGTTGCTGCGCCAGTCGAAGCTGCTCGATACGCCGACCTGCCCCGCCCGCACCATCGAGGATGCGTCGGTCTGGCCCGATTGCGTGAAGCAGCTCGGCGACCGGTTCAGCTATGCCTACAACTGGCATTTCGTCGATATCGACGTGTGCAAGCCGTTCGATCCCAAGGGGCCATGCGCGGGCGGCAATTGCGTGATCAGCCAGATCGAGCGCAACCAGCGGCTGCTCGCCAATCCCAAGCTCAATCCGCGCGAGCGGCTGATGGCGCTGATCTTCCTCGTCCATTTCGTCGGCGACCTGCATCAGCCGCTCCATGCGTCCGAGCGCGACGGCGATCAGGGCGGCAACCGACTGAAGGTCCATTACGGCGCGATGCCGCACACCAACCTGCATTCGGTATGGGACGGCCTGCTCGCCGATCGCGCGATCTCGACACCGCCGGGTGGTGCGAAGGGGCTGCTCGCCGGGACGACGCGCGAGAGCCGCGCCGCGATGGCGCAGGGCAGCGTGACCGACTGGGCGAAGGAGAGCTGGGAACTCGCGCACGACGTCGTATACCCGAGCGCCACTCATGCTCCGGCCTGTCCGGCGACGTCGCCCGCCGATGCGGGGCTGGACGAGGCGGAGATCCAGAAACTGGTGCCGGTGCTGCGCGAACAGGTGCTCAAGGGCGGGGTCAGGCTGGCGAAGATGCTCGACGACGCCTTCGCCGGGCGCGTGGACCTGAAGCCAAGGTACAAATAAAAATTCTCCCCATCGCTAGATGGGGAGGGGGACCACCCGCAGGGTGGTGGAGGGGTTGGCGGTAGCACACCGCCGTCTGCGACGGCGGCCCCTCCAATATGCTTCGCATGGTCCCCCTCCCCACGCTTGCGCGCAGGGAGGATGAACGACGTTACTGCGGCACCACCGTCACGGCGCGGCGGTTCTGCGCCCAGGCGCTCTCGTCCGAACCCATCGCGACCGGGCGTTCCTTGCCGTAGCTGATCGTGCTCATGCGATCGGGCGACACGCCCGCGCTGGCGAGGAAGTTCTTGGCCGCTGTCGCACGGCGATCGCCGAGTGCGAGGTTGTATTCGCGGGTGCCGCGCTCGTCGCAATGGCCCTCGATCGTGACGCGCACGTTCGGGTGGGCGACCAGCCACTTGGCCTGCGCGGTGAGGATGCCCTGCGCCTCTTGATCGACGTCCGAATGATCGGTGTCGAAGTGGACGGTGTCGGTGCCGACCTGCTGCAGGAAGTCCGCACGCGAGCCGGGCACGATGCCGTTGCCGACCGGGCCGGTCGCGGCACCGGTGTCACCGGCGGGGCCGGCGGGGCCCGGGGGCGGCGGCAGCTCGGCCGGCTTCTTCTTGGCGCAACCGGCCAGCGCGATCATCGCGGCGACGGTCACTATGGTTGCCGTCCGGGCGGCAGTTCTGGTCTTGATCATGTCGTCTCCTCTTTTTCTCAACGGCTGCCCCCGTCGTCCTTCATTACAGGCTGGTAATGTTAACCAGTCCGAGTCAACCCCCGAGTGCAAAATTCGTTACGGCAGCAACGGCGACCAGGCCGGATCGGATCCATCCAGCGGCGTCGGAATCCGCCTTTCGTTGGTTCCGGTCAGGTCCACCGACCACAGATCCGCCTTGCCCGATCCCTGGCCGGTGCGGAAGAACATGATCACGCGGCCGTTGGGGGACCAGCTCGGCCCCTCGTCCTGCCAGCCGTGGGTGAGGATCTTCTCGCCGCTGCCGTCGGGCGCCATCACGCCGACGTCGAAGCCACCGCCGACGCGGGTGAAGGCGATCAGATCGCCGCGCGGGCTCCACACCGGGGTGGCGTGGCGGCCGGCACCGAAGCTGATGCGGTGCTGGTTCGATCCGTCCGCGTTCATCACGTAGATCTGCTGCCCGCCCGAGCGATCGCTCTCGAACACGATTTTGCTGCCGTCGGGCGAATAGCAGGGCGCGGTGTTGATGCCGGGCGCGTTGGTGAGTCGCGTCGGAGACCCGCCGTTCGCCGACACGCGATAGATCTGCGTGTTGCCGCCGACCGACATCGAATAGACGATCGAACGCCCGTCCGGCGAGAAACGCGGCGAGAGCGTCATGTTCGGGGCATCGACCACCAGCTTCTGCGAGCCGGAACCGATATTGTAGGTGTAGATGCGCGGGCGATTGCCCGTGTAGCTCATGTAGACGATTTCCTGCTGGTTCGGCGAATAGCGCGGGGTCAGCACGATCGTCTGGCCGTTGGTCAGGAAATGGTGGTTGGCGCCATCCTGATCCATGATGGCGAGGCGCTTGATGCGGCGGTTCTTCGGGCCGCTTTCCGACACATAGACCACGCGGCTGTCGAAATAGGGGCCTTCGCCGGTCAGTCGGGTATAGACGGTATCGGCGCATTTGTGGGCGCCGCGCCGCCAGTCGGCGGGCTTCAGCACGAAGCCCTGCCGGGTCAGTTCCTGCTTCTGGTAGACGTCGTAGAGGTAGCAGCCGACGGTGACGGTGCCGTCGCCATTGGCCTGCACGAAGCCCTGCACCAGCGCCGAGGCGCCCGTCGAGGTCCAGTAATCATATTCCGGCGCGGTCACCTGCGGGTAGGCGACCGGGTGCGAGGCCGAGACCGGCTTGAACAGGCCCGAACCCTGCAGATCGGCGGTGACGATCTGCGCGACCTGCTGGCCGAGTGCGGCGGTATCGCCCGCAGCGGTGTGGACGGCCGCCGGCGTCGGCATCGCGGGGATGGCGATCGGCATCGGCTGCGACAGACCGCCGGTGATATCAACGACGAGACGCTGGCCGGGCTGCGGCCCGGTGCCGGGCGCGGCCTGGGTGGCTGGCACCTGGGCCAGCGCGGCGGTGGATGCCATCAGGGCGACGGCGCCCATCATCAGCCGGGCTTTCATCAACACTCCCTCCTCACTGCATCTGGTCCGGCCGGAACCGGAAATCGAAATCGCCCCAGCCATTGCCGTTCACGTCCTGGTAGAGCTCGGGCGGCAGGCCGCTGATCGGCGAGCACCGCTTCACCGCGCGCACCGCAGCATCGGCCATCTGGCGGGCATAGGCCGAATTGGAACCGTTTACCCCGCTCTGCGCCCCCGGCGTCACGCTCGCCACCGAGCCGTCCCGATTCATGCGGATCGACAGCAGGGTGACGATCTGTCCGCTGTCCGCACCGCCCGCGGGCGGATTGTAGCAGGGCTTCACCTTGGCGGCGATCAGCGCGATCAGCCCGCTCATCGACTGGGCGGAGATCGCCGCCGCGCGCGGCGCGCTGGCCTTGCCGGGCGATTTGCTGGGCGACAGGCCTTTCAGGAAATCGCTGCCGAGGCGCGATCCCTTGGGCTTGGCGGTGCCCGGCTTGTCCTGCGGCAGATCCTTCAGGAAGTCCGACGACAGGCCGGATTTCTTCTCCGGCTTGGCGGGAGCGGGCTTGGCCTTTTCGGGCACGGGCTTCGCCTGCTGCTTCTCCGGCTTGGCCTTGTCCGGCTTGGCCGGCGTCGGCTTTGGCACCGGCTTCGGCTCGGGCTTGGGTTCCGGTTTCGGCTCGGGCTTCGGCGGAGCGGGGGTCGGCTTGGGCGGCACCGGCTTGGGCTGCGGCTTCGGCTCGGGCACCGGCTCGGCCTTGGGCGGCGGCGGATTGCTGTCCTCCGGCGCGCCCTTCTCCGGCGCGATCGAGGGCGCGGGCGCCTCTTGGCTGACCTTGGGCGCGGCGGACGTCAGGCCCACCTTGTCGACGAACTGCACGTCCATCGGATCGGCCAGCTGCGACTTGGGGATCTTCGCCAGCGACAGGCTGAGCGACAGCAGGATGAGCAGGGCAACGTGCCCCGCCACCGCGACGCCGAGGCCAATCCGTTCGGCGCGTTCCATCGCTTACTCGCGCTCCCCCTGCGCGGTGGAGACGATCGATATCTTGTTGAGGCCGGCGCGGTTTAGCTCGCCCATCACCTGCATCACCTTCTCGAACTGCAGCGTGCGATCGGCGCGCAGGAAAACCTGCTGCGGCTCGGGCGCGCCCGCCGACTGGGCGGCGATGGTCTGCAGCCGCTGCGGCAGCTCCGCATCGGAGACGAGATCGTCGTCGACATAGACCTGGCCGGCCGGATCGATGCTGATCTGGGTCGGCTTCTTGGGCTGCTCCAGCGCCTTGGCGCGGCTGTCGGGAAGGTTGATCGGCACGCCGGTCATGAGGAGCGGGGCTGTGATCATGAAGATGATCAGCAGCACCAGCATCACGTCGACCAGCGGCGTGACGTTGATCTCCGCCATCGGCGTGCGCCGGCCGCCATGGCCGCGCCGGGGGCCTACACCCATGGCCACCTATTCGGACTCCAGCTCGCGCGAGAGGGTGGCGTGGAAGCCGTCGGCGAAACGATGGAGCCTGGCCTCCAGCTTGTTGATGCCGTGGCTCAGCCGATTGTAGGCGATAACTGAGGGGATGGCGGCGAACAGGCCGAGCGCGGTGGCGAACAGCGCCTCCGCGATGCCCGGCGCGACCACGCCGAGCGAGGTGTTCTGCTGCGCGGCGATGCTGGTGAAGCTGCGCATGATGCCCCACACCGTGCCGAACAGGCCGACGAACGGCCCGACCGAACCGATCGTGGCGAGGATGTTCAGCCGGTCCGACAGGCGATCGATCTCGGCCGCGATCGTCGCCGCCATCATCGTGGTCAGGCGCTCGCGCGTGCCCTCGCGGTCGATCTTCTTGCCCGAGGTGGAGCGGCGCCATTCGGTGACGCCCGCGCCCAGCACCTTGGCCGAAGGCAAATCGGAATTGCGATTCGCCGTGTAGAAATTGTCGATGTCCTCGGCCGCCCAGAAATCCTTCTCGAACTTGGCGGAGCGGCGCGCGATGCTCTTCAGCCGGCCGCCGTGCCCGATGATGATCGCCCAGGTCCACACGGAGGCGGCGAGCAGCCCGATCATCACGATCTTCACGACGATGTCGGCCTGGAGGAAGAGGGCGAGCGGCGACATGTCGCGGGCGTCGGTCGCCAGATGTGCATTCATACGGTTTCTTCTTCCCCTTGCAGGCGGCGAAACGCTTCGAGCCAAGGTTGCGGCTGCCGCCTCGGCTTCCCCTCGGGCGAGAGGAAGGCGGCGGTGACATCCGCTTCGGCGACCAACAGCCCGCCCCGCATGACTCGTTGCTGAATGACGCAGGAAACGGCCTTCGTATCCATCACCCGCGAAACAATCAGCAGATCGTCGTCGAGCTTCGCCGGCGCGCGATACCGGATGGCGAGATTGGTGATCGCATACACCCCCTCGCCGCTCTCGAACGCGCCGCGCTGGTCGATCCCGGCGGCGCGCAGCATGTCGGAACGGGCGCGCTCCATGAAGCGCAGATAGTTGGCATGGTAGACGACGCCGGACAGATCGGTGTCCTCGAAATAGACGCGTACGGGGAAGCGGTGCTCGCTGCCCACGAAGCGCCCGCTCCTCGGCCGATCCTCGGTTTCGTCGTTAATCATGACAGCGCGGGCAATAACGGTTCGTCGCAGATGCGCCAAGTCCGCGTCCGTCACGCGCCATCGAGCAGGCGCTCGTAAAAGCCGCCGAAGCTGCCGTCCGGGGCGACGAGGTGGATCTCCAGAATCCAGTGCCGGCGGCGGCCGAAGGCGTCCGGCCCGTTTAGCGGCGTCGGGTTTTCGGGGCGGATGTGGCCAAGCCGCTTCTCGCCCGGCCAGCGCGCGTGCGGAAATTCGCCGACGAGGTGGCCGGCGATCTCGCCGCCGAAGCGCCAGCCGGCCGCCTCCGCCGATCGGACCGCGAAGTCGTACAGCTCCGCCCCGGTGATCCCCGGATTCGCCGAAGCATGGGCCTTCACCGCCTCGAACTGGATCGGCAGGTCGCGGACCAGTTTGTGTTTCAGCGAATCCGGCCCGACCGCGTAGCTGCGCCCGACATCGGCCTCCCACTCCTCGAACACCGGGCCGAGATCGAGGAACACCATGTCGTCCTCGCCGATCGTGCGGCCCGCAGGATTGTCGCCGGCGGTGGCCAGCGTGTTGAGGCCGGCGCGGACGATGCGCTTGTGCCAGTGCTTCTCCACACCGAAGCGATCGGCGGCGAGGTGCCGGATGTCCTGCTCCACCTCGCGTTCGGTGCGACCCGGCGCGATCAGGCCCAACTCCTCGATCGCATCGAGCAGGGCGAGCGCCTTGCCTTCTGCGGCGACGAGATCGGCGTGGCGCTGGCGCTCCTCGTCCGCGGTGATCATGGTGTCCATCGCGCGGTGGTGGACGAAGCGGAAGCCGCGTTCAACCCGCCGCGGATCATGCTAGCGTCGCCGGCGGAGGATCCGCTCATGGCCTATCTCGGACTGTTCTTCGCCGGCATGTTCCTGTGCAACGCGCTGCCGCATCTGCTGAAGGGGCTGCAGGGCGAGAGTTTCTACACGCCATGGGCGCAGCCACGCGGGGTCGGCAAATCCTCGGCACTGGAGAATGTGCTGTGGGGCTGCGCCAACCTGTTGGTCGCGACCTTCCTGATCGACCGCATCTTCCTGAAGAACGTGCCGCACGGGATGGTGGCGCTGGCGGCGGGTTTCATCCTCGGCGCGGTGGCGCTGGCGTCGATCTTCTCGAAGCGGAACGTCGCCTAGCCGCGATCCTGATCGAACAGCCCCTCCTGCGCACCCGCCGGCATCGGCAGGCCGAGGTGCGTCCAGGCCCGCCCCGTCAGGCACCGCCCGCGCGCGGTGCGCGCCAGCAGGCCGAGCTGGATGAGGTAGGGCTCGATCACCTCCTCCACCGTGTCGCGCGGTTCGGAGAGGCCGGCGGCGATCGTCTCGACGCCGACCGGGCCGCCGCGATAGATGTCGGCGATCATGTGGAGATAGCGCCGGTCCATCGCGTCGAGGCCCAGCCCGTCCACCTCCAGCCGGGTCAGCGCGGCGTCGGCCACCTTCCTGTCCACGGTGAGGTCGCCCGCCATGTGCGCGAAATCGCGGACCCGGCGGAGCAGCCGACCGGCGATGCGCGGCGTGCCGCGCGACCGGCGCGCGACCTCGGTGGCGCCGTCGGGCGTGAGGCCCATGCTCATCAGCCGCGCGGCGCGGGTGACGACATGCTCCAGTTCGTCCACCGTGTAGAATTGCAGCCGGACCGGAATTCCGAAGCGATCGCGCAGCGGCGTCGTCAGCAGCCCCTGCCGCGTCGTCGCGCCGACCAAAGTGAAACGCGGCAGCTCGATCCGCACCGAGCGCGCCGACGGCCCCTCGCCGATCATCAGATCGAGCACGCGATCCTCCATCGCCGGATACAGCACCTCCTCGACGGCGGGCGCGAGGCGGTGGATCTCGTCGATGAAGAGGACGTCGCCCTCCTCCAGATTGGTGAGCAGCGCCGCAAGATCGCCCGACTTGGCGATCACCGGGCCGGATGTGGCGCGAAAACCCACGCCCAGTTCGCGCGCGACGATCTGGGCGAGCGTCGTCTTGCCGAGACCGGGCGGACCGAAGAACAGGACATGGTCCATCGCCTCGCCGCGCGATTTCGCCGCGCCGATGAACACGCGGAGATTCTCGCGCGCCGCCTTCTGGCCGACGAAATCGTCGAGCGTCTTCGGGCGCAGCGCCGCGTCGAGATCCGGCGCCGCGAATGTCGTAGATGCCGGTCGCCGCCGCGCGGCGGATTTCGGACAGGGTGTGGGGATCGAAGGTCGCCGACTGGCGCGGCAGGGTCTGCGGGATGTTCGCCAAATCCATGGAATGGTCCTCAGTAGGCCGCGGCGTTGTCGACGTGGAAATTGTAGAGCGTGCGGGCGGAGCCGTAGCGCTTGAACTCGTCCGGCTGGACGTCCGGCAGGCCGGCCTCGTCGAGCAGGCGGCGCAGTCCGCC
>BACX01000874.1 GCA_000333335.1 Sphingomonas-like bacterium B12
CGGCAGACGACGGCAGCCGATCCACCTGCTGATCAAGCAGGCCGACCAGTATCGCGACGTCGCGATCAACTGGCGCGGGGGCTTGCGCTATCCGACGCTGGAGAAGATCGGCAAGGGCGAAACCGGGCTGGACAAGCTGCTCGCGCCGAAGTGACGATGCGCGTCAGCCCTTCCCGTTCGCGCGGGAGGGGCTGACGAAGAATTCACGGGACGGCGGGGCGGCCCGCGCTATGCTCGCGCCCATGGCCATCTCGCTCCATCTCGGCCGGCGCATCGCGCCGCCGCGCTTCATCGCCTTCGTGCTCATCCTGATCGCGGGCCTGCCGATCCTGCAGCCCTTGCTCGGCTGGCGGCAGGGGGCGATGGCGACGTTCGATATCGCCGCGGCCGTCTTCCTCGTCTCGCTCTGGCCGCTGCTCCAGACGCCACATGCCAGGGACATGCGCATCCACGCCGAGCGCAACGACGCCAACCGTGCGGTGCTGCTCGCCATCACCGGCGCGGTGATGATGGTGGTGCTGGTCGCGGTCGGGTCGGAACTGATCGAGAAGGACGCGCCCAAGCCGCTGGCGATCGCGCTGATCATCGTCACTCTGGTGCTGAGCTGGCTGTTCTCGAACATCGTCTATGCGCTGCACTACGCCCACATGTTCTACAGCCAGGAGGCGGGCGACGACGGCTGCGAGGATATCGGCGGCCTCGATTTCCCGAGCACCAAGGAGCCCAATTACTGGGACTTCGTCTATTTCAGCCTGACGCTGGGCATGACCTTCCAGACATCCGATGTCGAGATGACGACGACGCCGGTGCGCATCGTCGCGACGTTCCACTGCTTCGCCGCTTTCATCTTCAACCTCGGCGTGCTGGCCTTCACGATCAACACGCTGGGCGGCGGCTAGGCCCTCAGCAAGCGGATCTGCTCGGCCGAGCGGCGGCGATATTCGTCGGTCGAGTAACGGTGCGTGCCGACGAAATGGAGGAAGCGCGCGTCCGGATTCGGCGCCTCTTTCCAGTAATTGAGGTAGCGGCGATAGGGCAGCGGCTGCATCCCCGGCTCGTTGGCGAGCAGGAAGCTGGAGGCGACCTGCTCGGTGCCCCACTCGGTCCAGCGTTGCTTGCCGACCAGCCCCTCGCCGGCCAGCGAGAAAGCCTCCGCCTCCGCCCGCCCGGACGGGCCGCCGCGCGCGAAGCCGGTGAAGCCCGAGCAGCCGCGCACGTAGCGATGGCCGGTGGCGTCAGGATAAGCGGCGAAGCTGGTCTCGATCGCGGTCTGGATGTGGAGGCGCCCCGCCGGCGCACCTTGCGGATAGCGGTGCGCCACGAACTCCGGCAGCGGCAGCGCGCCGACACCGTCGGTCTCGGGATCGCCGAGCAGGGTGAAGCTGTGATTGCCCTCGATCGCGGCCAGCACCTCGGGCACGTCGCCCACCGTCACCGTGTCCGAATCGAGCTGGATGACGAAATCGTCGGCCCTGAGATCCAGCAGCGTCAGCAGCCGCTCCCAGGTGCCGCCCTGCGGGCAGCGGCCGGTATCGACGTCGCGGATCGAACGGATTTCCGGATCGCCCAGAAGATACGCCAGCACCGCCTTGTCCTCGACGGTGAGCGATCCGTCGTCGAGGATCGCGATCCGGCCGATCCTGAGCCGCGCGTGCAGCGACTTCACCGCGACCAGATAGGGCAGCAGCACCCGCGTGCCGATCATCGAGAAGATCACCACCCGATCCGCGGTCGGCACGATCGGCGACGTCGCCAGCACCGCGCGGGCGGATCGCAGATGCAGCGCCTCGCGGCCCTTGCGGAAGATGCGGTCGATCATCGCGCCTCCCTAGCCGCCGCGCGTCACTTCCCGGTTAATGCGAGGCGTTCGATCCCATCGCCCTCGATCCGCCACGGTTGCCAACCCTCGTTCCGCCTGGCGCCGATCCGTTCGTAGAATGTCATCGCCTCGGTGTTCCAGTCGAGCACCGCCCAATCCATCCGCGCGCAGCCCCGCGCCAGCGCCTCCTCGGCGAGCGCGACCATCAGCGCGCGCGCCACGCCCGATTTGCGCTCGGCGGGATCGACGAACAGATCCTCCAGATAGAGGCCCGGTCGCCCCGTCCAGGTCGAGTAATTGAGGAACCAGAGCGCGAGGCCCACCGCCTGCCCGGCACGCTCGGCGATGTGGGCGTGGACCTGCGCGCCTTCGCCGAACAGGTTCTCGGTGAGCATCGCCTCGGTCGCGACTACGGCGTCCGGCTCCCGCTCGAAATCGGCGAGCGCGCGGACCATGCGCAGGATCTCGCCCTCGTCGCCGGGTGAGGCGGCACGGATGGCGAGGCTCATTGGGCGGCCGCCGGTGAAATTGACAACATTGACAGCTGTGAGAGCAAAAAACGAACTCCTGAGTGCCGTTCGATCGCCACCCGATCGATCAGACGAGACCCTGACAGGCGCAATCCTACATGGAAAGAGCCTGCATCACTGTCCGCTCAACCGTACAGCCCGTGCGAATTTGATCGGATTATCGCGCGCATGAACCCGTCCTATCTTGGCGCCACCCCATCAAGGAGACCTCTCATGTCCCATCCCGACGTGACGCGCGCCGGCACCTTCCAGCTCGGCGATCGCACAGTGAACCGCCTCGGCTATGGCGCGATGCAGCTTGCCGGCCCCGGCGTTTTCGGGCCGCCCAGGGATCATGACGCGGCGATCGCCGTGCTGCGCGAAGCGGTGGAGAGCGGCATCGACCATATCGACACCAGCGATTTCTACGGCCCGCACGTCACCAACAGGCTGATCAGGGAAGCCCTGCACCCCTACCGCGACGGCCTCACCATCGTCACCAAGGTCGGCGCGAAGCGTGGCGACGATGCCTCATGGAACCCGGCCCAGTCGCCCGCCGAGCTGGAAAGCGCGGTGCACGACAACCTGCGCAACCTCGGCCTCGACGTGCTCGACGTCGTCAACTTCCGCGCAATGGGCGATCCCGAGGGTCACGGCCCGGCGGAAGGATCGATCGCCCCGCAGATCGAGGCGCTGGCGAAACTGCGCGAGCAGGGCCTGATCCGCCACATCGGCGTCAGCACCGTCACGCCCACCCAACTCGCCGAGGCGCGCGGCATCGTGCCGATCGCGTGCGTGCAGAACCTCTACAACCTCGCCCACCGCGAGGACGAGACGATGATCGACGATCTGGCGAAGGACGGCATCGCCTACGTGCCTTACTTCCCGCTCGGCGGGTTCAGCCCGCTCCAGTCCGACGCGCTGTCTTCGGTGGCGGAGCGGCTGAGCGCCAGGCCGATGCAGGTGGCGCTGGGCTGGCTGCTCCACCGCGCGCCCAACATCCTGCTGATCCCAGGCACCTCTTCCGTCGGCCACCTGCGCGAGAATATCGCGGCGGGCGGTCTGGAGCTGCCGGCCGACGCGCTGGCCGAACTGGACGGAATCGGCGCGAAGGCGGACGCCTAAGGCACCTGCGAGATCGCGCCGATCGTTCCGTAGAAACCGGCATGGCGGAGCGTCTTCACGATGTCCGCCATGCAGTCGTAGGAAATGCCGCCCCCCGCCTTGCCGATGAGGTGGAGCGCGATCCCCTTGTCGGGCAGGGCGGCGATCAACGCGTCCTGCCCGTCCTCGGTCGCGATGTCGCCGGTATCCACACCGTTGACCTGCGGCACGCAGCCCTTGTGGGTCGCATCGTGGCCGACGAAGATCGTCTGGTGGCGACGGACCTCGGGCGCCTCCGGCCCGACCGCCGCCAGCCCCAGCAACAGGCCGGCGATCACTCCGCCGCGACCGCCTGTTCCGCTGCCGCCTTGTGCGCCTCCAGCTCGGCCGCCTTGGCCTCGACCAGCTTGACCACGTGATCGACCATGTCCTCGTCGGCGATCGTGTGATCGGTGACGCCGGACAGGTAGATCATGTGCTTGCCGTTGCCGCCGCCGGTGACGCCGATGTCGGTCTCGCGCGCCTCGCCGGGACCGTTCACCACGCAGCCCAGCACCGAGAGCGAGAGCGGGGTGGAGATGTGCTTCAGCCGCTCCTCCAGCTTCTCGACCGTGCGGATCACGTCGAAGCCCTGCCGCGCGCAGGACGGGCAGGAGACGACGCGCACGCCCCGCGTGCGGATGCCGAGCGACTTCAGGATCTCGTAGCCGACACGCACTTCCTCCTCCGGCTCGGCCGAGAGCGAGACGCGGATCGTGTCGCCGATCCCGTACCAGAGCAGAGAGCCCATCCCGATCGCGGACTTGACGGTGCCGCCGATCAGGCCACCGGCCTCGGTGATGCCGAGGTGCAGCGGGCAGTCCACCGCTTCGGAAAGCTGCTGGTAGGCGGCGACGGCGAGGAACACGTCCGACGCCTTCACCGCGACCTTATATTCGTGGAAATCGGCATCCTGCAGCAGCTTGATGTGATCGAGCGCGGATTCGACCAGCGCCTCGGGGCACGGCTCGCCGTACTTTTCGAGGAGATCCTTCTCGAGCGACCCGGCGTTGACGCCGATACGGATCGCGCAATTGTTGGCCTTGGCGGCGTTCACCACCTCCTGCACGCGGGCGGCGGAGCCGATATTGCCGGGGTTGATGCGCAGGCAGGCGGCGCCGGCATCGGCGGCTTCCAGCGCGCGCTTGTAATGGAAATGGATGTCCGCGACGATCGGCACGCGCGCGGCGCGGACGATCTGCTTGAGCGCGGCGGTCGATTCCTCATCCGGGCAGGAGACGCGGATGATGTCGGCGCCGGCCTCCTCGCAGCGGCGGATCTGGTCGATCGTCGCCTTCACGTCGGTAGTCAGCGTGTTGGTCATGGTCTGGACGGTGACGGGGGCGTCGCCGCCGACGGGAACGTTGCCGACCATGATCTGGCGGCTCTGGCGACGATGGATATCGCGCCACGGACGAACGGACATACTCAAGCCTTCGCGGTTGCTTCGCCTGCCTCTATAGGCGCTCGATGTGGCAAAAGTAAGCGCTCCGGAGGCTTACCTTTTGCTCATGGGACGATCCATCCCGCCGTCATTGCGAGCGATGCGAAGCAACCCATGGCCGCCAGCGCGGCGCCGATGGATTGCTTCGTCGCTGCGCTCCTCGCAATGACGGCGGGATTGCGAATGGGAGAGTGCGAGTGGGCTGGACCCTGATGATCCATGGCGGCGCGGGTTCGATGCAACGCGGCCAGTTGAGCGAGGCAGACGAGCAAGCGGGCCGCGCGGGGCTGTCCGCCGCGCTCGAAGCGGGCGGCGCGGTGCTGCGCGACGGCGGCTCCGCCCTCGATGCGGTCGAGGCGGCGGTGAAGGTGCTGGAGGACGATCCCGCCTTCAACGCGGGGCGCGGATCGGTCTTCACCTGGGACGGCCGCATCGAGTGCGACGCCGCGATCATGGACGGCAGCGACCGCAATGCCGGGGCGGTGGCGGGCGTCACGGCGACGCGCCATCCGGTGAGCCTCGCCCGCGAGGTGATGGCGAACAGCGCGCACGTCCTGCTTTCCGCCGCCGGGGCCGATGCCTTCTCGAAGGAGCATGGGCTGGAGCAGGCAGGGCAGGACTGGTTCGCGATTCCCGAACGACGCCGCCAGCTCGACGAGATGAAGGCGCGGCCCGAGGGCGCGTTCGATTCGGGGATGAAATACGGCACGGTCGGCGCTGTGGCGGTGGATTCGGACGGCCACGTCGCCGCCGCCACCTCGACAGGCGGCCTCACCGCCAAGCGCTGGGGCCGGATCGGCGATTCGCCGCTGATCGGCGCCGGCACCTATGCCGACGATCGCGCCGCCGCCATTTCCTGCACCGGATCGGGCGAGCATTTCATCCGGCTCGGCCTCGCCCACGAACTGTGCGCGCGCCTGCGGCTGTGCGGCGACGAGCTGTCGATCGTCGAGCGGGATCTGATCGCCGAACTGGGCCGGATCGGCGGCAAGGGCGGCTTCATCGCCGTCACCCCGCAGGGCGAGGCGCGCTGGGCGTTCAACACGCCGGGGATGTATCGCGGGCGAGTGAGCCATGACGGGCAAGCGCAGGTGGCGATCTTCGGAGACGAGGGCTGATATGTCGGTTCGGCAATGCTTCTGACGCGCCGTCGCGCTAGGGCGCGGGCATGATTCGCATCCGCCTGTTGCTCGCCGCGCTTGCCGCGCTGTTCCTCTCCGCCTCGCCCGCTGCCGCCTGGTGGGAATATGGCCACCAAACGGTCGCCGCGATCGCGTATCTGGAGGTCACGCCGCAGACCCGCGCGGGGATCGACCGGTTGCTGCGCCAGTCGAAGCTGCTCGATACGCCGACCTGCCCCGCCCGCACCATCGAGGATGCGTCGGTCTGGCCCGATTGCGTGAAGCAGCTCGGCGACCGGTTCAGCTATGCCTACAACTGGCATTTCGTCGATATCGACGTGTGCAAGCCGTTCGATCCCAAGGGGCCATGCGCGGGCGGCAATTGCGTGATCAGCCAGATCGAGCGCAACCAGCGGCTGCTCGCCAATCCCAAGCTCAATCCGCGCGAGCGGCTGATGGCGCTGATCTTCCTCGTCCATTTCGTCGGCGACCTGCATCAGCCGCTCCATGCGTCCGATTCACCACTCCAAGAATTGGAGCCAATCAATTCTTGCGGAGAACTGTGAATGCGCAAACCAACCCTTGGCAGAACATATCCATCGCGTCCGCCATCTCCAGCAGCCGCACGCGGCGCATCTCGGCCTAATAAGAAAACAAATAATTCCAATTCATATATGAACATTTTTGCCTCCTTATTTCTTGAAAATGTGGAATTGGAAT
>BACX01000873.1 GCA_000333335.1 Sphingomonas-like bacterium B12
TCGACGCGACGGTGGTCGATTTCGCCGAGAAGGTGATCGCCGACCACAAGCTCGGCCATGGCCCTGCGACCGACGTGCTGGCGGTGAGCCTGTCGGCCAACGACTATATCGGCCACCGCTACGGCAATGGCGGGCCGGAAATGTGCGTGCAGCAGGCCGCGCTCGACCGGACGCTGGGCCGCTTCGTCGATGACCTCAAGGCGCTCGGCGTGCCGGTGATGGTGGTGCTGACCGCCGATCATGGCGCGACCGATGCCGCCGAGCGCGAGCATGAGGTCGATCCCAAGGCCAGCCGCCTCGACAGCTACGCTTTCGTGTCGAAGCTCAACAAGGCGGTGATGGCGGAAACCGGCCTCACCTACGAGCCGATCGTCGGCGACGATCCGCAGCAGCTCACCATCAACGTCGGCCCCGACGCGACGCTGCGCGCGAAGGTTCAGGACGCGACCGTGGCGTGGCTGAAGCAGCAGCCCGAGGTGAAGGAGGTGTTCACCCGCGCCGACGTGGAGGCCGCGACCGTGCCGCCGCACACGCCGCCGACCGAGCTGACCTACGCCCAGCGCTTCCACGAAAGCTACGACGCCGATCGTTCGGGCGACATCGCGGTTGCCTATGGCGAGCGCACCAGCTTCGGCATGCCGCGCGGCCCGGGCGACGTGGTGGCGGGCCACGGCTCGCCCTGGGATCACGACCGGCAGGTGCCGATCCTCTTCTGGTGGCCCGGTATGGACGGCCAGACCCGCGACACGCCGATCGAGACGGTCGACATCGCGCCGACCCTCGCCGCGCTCGCGGGGGTCAAGACGCCGGAGGTGGACGGCCAGTGCGTCGATCTCGGCGGCGGGATGTGCGGGAAGTAAGGCTCACGTCATCGCGAGCCGCGAAGGGGCGTGGCGATCCGTAAGCGCTGCGCGCGCATCATGGATTGCTTCGCTACGCTCGCAATGACGACAGGCTTTTACCGGCTCTCGAACGGCTTGATGCCCTTGCCCAGCGTGTTGCCGCTGATCTTCATCGGCTCGTGCGTGAAGTCCGCCACGAAGGCGGTGGAATAGTCGGCGCCCGGCGTCAGCGTCGCGGTGTTGCCGGTGATCGTCAGGCCCGCCGACGGATTGTCGCGCTGCTCGGCGCCGATCACGATGAAGGCGGAATGGTTCTCGCGATCCGGCCCACCCGACATCACGTTGCGCGCGATCAGGCCGGTGGCGCCGGCGCACAGGTCCATCGTGTAGTTAGTGCCGTGGCCTTGTGAGTCATCGAAGCTGTTGTCGGTGATCGAGACGACCGCCGATCGGGTTTTCAGATAATGGCCGCCGCGCCCCTTCTCGAAGCGCGAGCGGGTGACGAACAGCTTGCCGTAATGGCCGATGTAGAGCGAGTGCGCGCAGCCCGAAGCGACTGCGCAGCTACCGAGGCCGGAGAAGGTCGAGCGATCGACCCGGATCTCGCCATTCGGATCCTCGCCGGTCAGGATGCCCTCCTCCGAATTGCGGAAGATCGAGTTCATCACGGTGAGATTGCCATGCTGGAGGCGGATGCCCGCGCCGTTGCCGTCCGGCACGCGCAGGTTCTGGAAGACGAGGCCATCGACCATCGCGTCGGTGCCCGACAGGACGAGCGTCGCCTTGCCGTCGCAGATGCCGCCGTCGAAGATCGCGGTGCCCGAGGTGCGCGCGCGGAAGGCGACGCGGCCGGTGTCGACCTTGGCGCAGTCATGATAGGTGCCCGGCGCGATCACGATCGTGGCGTCACCGCCGTTGACCGACTTCACCGCGTCATCGAGCCGGTAGAAGCCCTTGCCCGTCTCCTGCACCACGAAGGGCGGGGACTGCTGCGCCTGCGCGGCGGTGGCGGACAACAGAATGGCGAACGCGGCGAGGGACTTCATGGGGCGCACTCCTTGGACGGCGCGGACGCTGCCATTGCGCGCACGCCCCCTCAAGGCCCCGAGATCGCGAACTAGTCCAGATTGGGACGCAGCCAGCGCTCCGCCGTGTCGATATCGACATGGCGGCGCCGGGCGTAATCCTCGAGCTGGTCGCGCCCGATCCGCGCGACGCCGAAATACCGACTGTCGGAATGACCGAAGAAGAATCCCGAGACCGCCGCCGTCGGCAGCATCGCGAAATGCTCGGTCAGCGTGATGCCGGTGGCGTCGGTCGCCTTGAGCAGATCGAACAGGATCGGCTTGAGGCTGTGATCCGGGCACGCCGGATAGCCGGGCGCGGGGCGGATGCCGCGATACTGCTCGCGGATCAACGCCTCGTTGGTCAGCTGTTCGCCGGGCGCATAGCCCCACAGATCGGTGCGGACATGCGCGTGCAGCCGCTCGGCGAAGGCCTCGGCGAGACGATCGGCGAGCGCCTTGAGCATGATGTCCGAATAATCGTCGTTATCCGCCTTGAATCGCGCGGAATGGTCGTCGATCCCGTGCCCCGCCGTCACCGCGAAACCGCCGATCCAGTCGCCGTCGGGGCTGACGAAATCGGCGAGGCACATATTGGCGCGGCCCTCGCGCTTCTTGATCTGCTGGCGGAGCATCGGCATCCGCACCTCGGCCTCGGCCGAGCGGATCAGGATGTCGTCGCCATCCCGCCGGCACGGCCACAGACCCGCCACACCCTTGGCGGTCAGCCATTTGCCCGCGATAATCTGGTCGAGCATCGCCTGCGCGTCGGCATAAAGCGGGCGGGCGCTCTCCCCCACCACCGCATCGTCAAGGATCGCCGGGTAATTGCCGTGCAGTTCCCAGGCACGGAAGAAGGGCGTCCAGTCGATATAGTCGCGCAGATCGGCGAGATCCCAATCCTCGTAGACGTGGACGCCAGGCTTCGCCGCCGCCGGCGCGATACCGTCGCGCGCCAGCACGAAGGCGTTGGTCCGCGCCTCGGCCAGCGTGGCGAGGTCGTTCTGCCCCCTACCCTCGCGCGCCTTGCGGACCGCGTCGTACTCGGCGGCCGTCTTCTCGACGAAGCCGTCCTTCTGCGTGTCCGACATGAGCGTCGAGGCGACGCCGACGGCGCGGCTTGCGTCCAGCACATGCACGACCGGGCCGGTATAAGCGGGGGCGATCTTGATCGCGGTATGGACCTTGGACGTGGTCGCGCCGCCGATCAGCAGCGGCATGGTCATGCCGATCCGTTGCATCTCGGCCGCCACCGTCACCATCTCGTCGAGCGAGGGGGTGATCAGGCCGGAGAGACCGATCATGTCCGCCTCATTCTCGTTGGCGGCCTGCAGGATCGTCGTCCACGGCACCATCACGCCGAGGTCGATGATCTCGAGCCGT
>BACX01000872.1 GCA_000333335.1 Sphingomonas-like bacterium B12
CACCGATCTGCCTCCCCGCGACGATCGTAGATTCCAGCCCGTGCCGCGTTGCCCCGCCATCGAGGATCAGCGGCACGCGATCGCCGAGCGAGGCCGCGACATGCTCGGCGCGCGTCGCGCTGATGCGGCCGCTGGCGTTGGCGGACGGCGCGGCGAGGGGGCGGCCCGACGCCTCGATCAGCGCCTGAATCGCCGGGTGTGCCGGCATCCGCAGCGCCAGCGTCGGCAGGCCCGCCGTCACCAGCGAGGACACGGCAGCGCCATCGCGTAACGGCAGGACCAGGGTCAGCGGGCCGGGCCACAGTGCATCCGCCAGCCGGCGGGCGACGGGCGACAGCTCGGCCAATGTATTCGCCTGCGCGACACTCGCCACATGCACGATCAGCGGGTTGAAGCTCGGCCGCCCCTTGGCCGCATAGATGCGTGCCACCGCCTCGCCCGAGGTCGCGTCGGCGGCGAGGCCATACACGGTTTCGGTCGGCACCGCGACCGGAAGGCCGGCGCGGATCAGGTCCGCGGCGCGCGCGATGGCGGCATCGTCGAGGGGCAGGATCATGCCCGTGCCGCTACCTCAGCCCATGAAGCTCCGCAATGATTGCGGACGGGGTGAAACCGTCACCCTCCCCGGTGTAAGAGCCTCGCTGACCCAAGAGGACGATATGGCGCGCAAATATTTCGGAACGGACGGTATTCGCGGGCGCACCAACGAGGCGCCGATGACGGTGGAACTCGCCATGAAGGTGGGGCAGGCCGCCGGCGCGCACTTCCTGCGCGGTGATCACCGCCACCGCGTCGTGATCGGCAAGGACACGCGGCTTTCCGGTTATATGATGGAATCGGCGCTGGTCGCGGGCTTCACCTCGGTCGGCATGGACGTGATCCTGTTCGGCCCGATCCCGACGCCCGCCGTCGCGATGCTGACCCGCGCGATGCGCGCCGATATCGGCGTGATGATCTCGGCCAGCCACAACCCCTATCAGGACAACGGCATCAAGCTGTTCGGGCCTGACGGTTTCAAGCTGTCCGACGAGGACGAGGCGGCGATCGAGAAGGCGCTCGACAAGGCACCGCGCCTTGCCGCCGCCGAGGCAATCGGCCGCGCCCAGCGCATCGAGGATGCGCGCGGCCGCTACATCCACGCGGTGAAGGCGACCTTCCCCGAGAATCTGCGCCTCGACGGCCTGCGCGTGGTTGTCGATTGCGCCAATGGCGCGGCTTACAATGTGGCGCCGTCGGCGCTGTGGGAGCTGGGGGCCGACGTGATCGCGATCGGCGTCCAGCCGAACGGCACCAACGTCAACGACGGCGTCGGTTCGACCGCCCCGCAGGCGCTGCAGCAGAAGGTGCTGGAGACACGCGCCGACATCGGCATCGCGCTCGACGGCGATGCGGACCGCCTGATCATCGTCGACGAGAAGGGCAAGATCATCGACGGCGACCAGATCATGGCCCTGATCGCGACCGGCTGGCAGCGGCGCGGGCTGCTGCAGGGTGGTGGCATCGTCGCGACCGTGATGTCCAACCTCGGGTTGGAGCGCTACCTGGAGAAAGCCGGGCTCTCGCTCCATCGCACCGCAGTCGGCGACCGCTACGTGCTGGAGGCGATGCGCCGCGATGGCTTCAACGTCGGCGGCGAGCAATCCGGCCACCTGATCCTGTCCGACTACGCCACGACCGGCGACGGGCTGGTCGCGGCGCTGCAGGTGCTCGCCGAACTGGTCGAGACCGGCAAGCCGGCGTCGAAGCTGCTCGCCTGCTTCGAGCCGCTGCCGCAGAAGCTCCAGAACGTCCGCTTCAAAAGCGGCGCGCCGCTGGAGACCGACGGGGTGAAGGCGGCGATAGCCGATGCGGAGAAGCGCCTCGAGGGCTCCGGCCGCCTCGTCATCCGCAAGTCCGGCACCGAGCCACTGATCCGCGTGATGGCCGAGGGCGAGGATCCGGCCTTGGTCTCCGCCGTGGTCGAGGACGTCTGCGAGGCGGTGAGGCGGGCCGCCTGATGCTTGAGATGCGTCCCGACTGCGAGCGCTGCGGCACCGACCTGCCGGCGCAGCATCCCGGCGCGTTCATCTGCTCGTTTGAGTGTACCTTCTGCGCGGAATGTGCCGACGCGCTCGACGAGCATTGCCCCAATTGCGGTGGCGAATTGATGGACCGCCCGACCCGCAGCGGCGACGCGCTGAAGCGCCACCCGGCCGCGACCGAGCGTAAGCACAAAGGATGAGGGTTCCGCGAGTGCTGGTGATCGCCGGCTCGGATTCCGGCGGCGGCGCGGGCATCCAGGCGGACATCAAGGCGATCACCGCCTTCGGCTGTCATGCCATGACCGCGATCACGGCGATCACCGCGCAGAACACGCTCGGGGTGTCGGATGTCCTCGTGCTCGAACCAGCGCTGGTGGTGGCGCAGATCGACGCGGTGCTGAGCGACATCGGCGCCGATGCGATCAAGATCGGCATGATTGGATCGTCCGCTATCGCCGACGCGGTCGCCAATCGCCTGTCGCGCGAGGATGCACGGGTACCCATGGTGTTCGATCCGGTCATGGTGGCGACCAGCGGGGCGATGCTGGCCGATGCCGCTACGATTGCGGCGTTCGAGCGGCTCACGGCGCTGGCCACTCTGGTGACGCCCAACTTGCCGGAGCTGGCTGTTCTGTCCCGCGAAGGTCCCGAGGCGCTCGCTGCGCGCACGCGCACGGCGGTGCTCGCCAAGGGCGGCCACGGCGAGGGCGAGCGACTGATGGACCGTCTCGTCTGCGTCGACGGGTCGACCGAGACCTGGATCGACGGCCGCATCGATACCCGCCACACCCATGGCACCGGCTGCACGTTGGCGAGCGCGATTGCTGCGGGGCTGGCGAAGGGCGAGAGGCTCGACGCGGCAGTTGCGGCCGCGCGACGCCATGTGCGGGCGGCGATCCTCACGGCGCCGGGGCTGGGCGGAGGGAACGGACCGCTGGGTTCGCCGCCCTGCAATGCGTCGCAAGATTGAGTCTCGCGTAGGTGGCACCAGTTGTGTAGACGCGATGGCGTCTGGCTTCGAGGCAAGGGCAAGTGGATGCGTAAAGGACTTATTTTGGCCGGCGGCTCGGGGACAAGATTATATCCCCTGACACGCGGCGTGTCGAAGCAACTGATGCCGGTTTATGATAAACCGATGATCTATTACCCGCTTTCGACATTGATGATGGCGGGTATTCGCGAAGTCTTGATCATCACGACGCCGCACGATCAGGCCGCCTTCAAAGCGGTTCTCGGCAGCGGGGCGGATATGGGCATGGTCATCGATTATGCGGTGCAGCCCGATCCGAACGGTCTTGCCGAGGCTTACCGCATCGGGGCGCCGTTTGTTGGCGAAAAGCCTTCCGCGCTCGTGCTCGGTGACAACATATTCTATGGTCACGGTTTTCCGGAGCTTCTGCAGCGGGCGGATGACCGCGCCGAGGGGGCAACCGTCTTCGGTTACAGGGTCAAGGACCCTACCGCTTATGGCGTCGTCTCGTTCGATGCCCATGGGCAGGCGGAAAGCATCGAGGAAAAGCCGGCAGAGCCCAAATCCAATTATGCGGTGACCGGCCTGTATTTCTACGACGGCACCGCCGTGGCGCGCGCGCGCGATCTGAAGCCGTCGCCGCGCGGCGAGCTGGAGATCACCGATCTCAACCGCCTCTACCTGGACGAGGGCAGCCTGTCGGTCGAGATCATGGGGCGCGGCTATGCCTGGCTCGACACCGGAACGCATGGCAGCCTCCTCGACGCCGGACTGTATGTCCGCATCACGGAAGAGCGGCAGGGACTGAAGATCTGCTGTCCCGAGGAGATCGCGTGGCGCCAGGGGTTCATCGACGATGCCGGACTGGAGCGATTGGCCGCGCCGCTCAGGAAGAGCGGCTATGGCGACTATCTGCTGGGCCTGCTGGAAGGAAAGGCTGCGCTGTGAAGCTGATCGAAGCGGCCATTCCGGGGCCGGTCATCATCGAACCCCAGGTGTTCGGCGACGATCGCGGCTTCTTCATGGAGAGCTGGAACCAGGCCCGCTTCGCCGAGGCCGGGCTGGATCTCCATTTCGTGCAGGACAATCACAGCCGGTCGAAGCGGGGCGTGCTGCGCGGGCTGCATTTCCAGAACCCCAATCCGCAGGGCAAGCTCGTGCGCGTCACCGCAGGCCGCGCTTGGGACGTCGCGGTCGATATACGCCGCTCCTCGCCGCATTTCGGCAAGTGGGCCGGCGTGGAGCTCTCGGCGGCCAACAAGCGCATGTTCTGGGTGCCGCCGGGCTTCGCACATGGCTTCCTGAGCCTCGAAGACGGCACCGACTTCCTCTACAAATGCACTTGCGCCTACGAGCCGGCGAGCGAACACTCGCTGCTGTGGAACGATCCGGATGTCGGGATCGAATGGCCGCTGGAGGGGATCGAGCCGGAGCTTTCGGCGAAGGACCAGATTGGCCGGCGCCTCGCCGACATCGAAGCTTTCGCATGAAGGCCTTGATCGTCGGCAGCAACGGCCAGTTGGGCCGCGCTTTGGCCGCAACGGCTCCCGCCGACGCCGAGATCGTTTCATGCGATGCCGATACGCTCGACATCACTGACCGCGCTGCTGTGCTGGCAATGGCGGATCAGGTCCGTCCGGCGCTGATCCTCAATGCGGCGGCCTACACCGCGGTGGACAAGGCGGAGCAGGAAGAGGAACAGGCTCACGCCGTCAACGCCACTGCCGTCGGCATCCTCGCTGATGCGGCGCAAATGTTCGACGCGCGACTGGTGCATGTCTCGACCGATTTCGTGTTCGATGGATCGTCCGGTATTCCCTATGCGCCGTCGGCCACGACCAATCCGCTCAGCGCCTACGGACGCACCAAGCTCGCAGGCGAGGGCGCCGCCGGCCCGGACGCGCTGATCGTGCGGACGGCGTGGGTCTACGCACCGACAGGCGGCAACTTCGTCCGCACGATGCTGCGCGTGATGGCGCAACGACCCGAGGTGCGCGTTGTAGCCGATCAGATCGGCACGCCTACCTATGCGCCTGGCCTCGCTTCGGCTCTCTGGGCGATGGCGGGACAGGGGAGTTCGGGCATCTATCACTACACCGATGCCGGTGCGGCGAGCTGGTACGACTTCGCCATAGCGATTCAGGAGGAGGCACTGGCGATCGGCCTACTCGATCATGCGGTGCCGGTCTTACCGATCGCGACCGCCGACTATCCTACGTTGGCGAAGCGCCCGCATTTCTCGGTGCTGGACAAGACATCGACCTTCGAATGTCTTGGCGGTGCAGCGCCGCATTGGCGTTCCAACCTTCGAATTATGCTGAAAGAGATTAAAGCGCATGGCTAATCTGATTGTGACGGGCGGTGCCGGGTTTATCGGTGCCAACTTCGTACATCACTGGCGTGAGTCGAATCCGAACGACCTTATCGTCGTTCTCGATGCGCTGACTTACGCTGGCAATCGTGCCAACATTGATGGCCTAGAGGGTGTCGAGTTGGTGGTCGGCGACATTTGTCATACCGATCTTGTGTCCGAACTGATCGACAGTCGCTCGATCGACACAATTGTTCATTTCGCCGCGGAAAGTCATGTCGACCGCTCGATCACCGGGCCGGACGCCTTCGTCACAACCAATGTCGTCGGCACCCATAGCCTGCTGAAAGCCGCGAAGGCGGCTTGGCTGGATACGGGGTCGGGTCGTCCGCATCGTTTTCATCACGTCTCGACCGACGAGGTCTATGGGTCGCTTGGCGCAGAAGACCCCGCTTTCAGCGAGACGACGCCTTATGCGCCGAACTCGCCCTATTCCGCGTCAAAAGCCGGCTCCGATCATCTGGTGCGAGCCTATCATCACACGTATGGACTCGAGACGACGACGAGCAACTGTTCCAATAATTACGGCCCGTACCAATTCCCCGAAAAACTCATCCCGCTATTCCTGATCAATGCGCTGTATGGCCGAAGCCTGCCGATCTACGGTGACGGAATGAACATCCGGGACTGGCTGCACGTCGAGGACCATTGTCGGGGGATCGCCCTCTGCCTGTCGAGAGGTGTGGCGGGAGAAGTGTACAATATCGGGGGCGGTCAGGAACTTCCCAATCTTCAGGTGATCGAGGAAATTTGCCTGGGGGTGGATCGGGCCTTCGCACGCAACCCTGATCTGGCCACGGAATTTGTTGACTGCCCGGCCGCTCACGGACGATCGACGATCGAGCTCAAATCGTTCGTCAAGGACCGCCAAGGGCATGATCGTCGCTATGCGATCGACGAAACGAAGGCGCGGACGCAACTCGGCTACGAACCATCGCGCAATTTTAGAGAAGGCTTTGCGCAGACGCTGGCTTGGTACATCGATAATTCGCAATGGTGGCAGGAACTCCTCAAAAGGAATCACTGACGTAACTGTTATGCGGGATCAGGCCGCCCCTGCTCTGTTGAGCAGGGGCGGAGCAATGGCTCCATGTTTGGCTTGATTTTCTGATGAAGCCTTTCGAGTAATTTATTTGTTTGGATCAATTGGAGCGCGAAGCGATTTCGCCTGCGATGACATTGGTGTAGATGTCACCATAGGCTTCAACCAGTGGTCCCATCTCGTAATTTTTTCCCAGAAGACTGGCGCCAGCCGCGAACTTTTCGCGAACCGAATTGTCGAGCATTTTTTGCATCGCCTCCGTGAAGTCGGCGATGAAGGTCGCTGTATCGCGCGATGCTGGCACGACGAGGCCGCCCTCCGTTCCCTCGCTGCGTAGCATCCGCTTGATCTCCCCGACATCGCTCGCAACGATCGGCACGCCGACCTGCATCGCTTGGATGATGCAGAGCGGGTAGGATTCGCCGGCAAAGCGCGTCGGGACGATCGCGACGTCGCTCAGGCGATAGAGCCCGTGGATCTGTGCCTGGTATCCGAGGAAACTGATGTTCGGGTTTTTTCCATGGATCTTTCGATGCCGATCCGGTTCCTCTCCAGCCCCGACCAGGCAGAGATGCATCGGACGTCCGGGATTGCGCGACTGGAGCGCCTCGAAGGCTTCGATCGCTGTTCGCCATCCCTTCCGCTTGATGCCGCGGGCGACAAGCGTGAAGACGATCGCGTTTTCTGAGACTCCCATCTCTTTCCGGCTCTTGGGAAACGGCAGTGGATCGATGGGCATGGCATTCGCCATTTTCGTCAGGCGGGTAGGCGGTATGCGCTGTCCCTCGATCGGCACCAAATTCTTGTCGGCCGTGTAGACGAAGTGATCCACAGCGCTGGTGATCTTCATCATCATGTCCTCAGATATATCTGAGGCTTCGTACGAGCCGTGGAGCGTCACGACATACGGACCCTGCGGATCCAGATTCCACAGGTGGAAAAAATGCATCTCCGCACCGATAGTGTGCGAATGGATGACCGAGATACCGGCGTCCCGAATAAATCTGTCACAGCCATATTCCATGACCCAAGGCGCCTCGTAGACCGAGACTGCCGGGTTGAGCGAGCGGCGCATATACTCGTTTACTTCACCTGTCTCGAATATCAGCATCGATACGATCCAGCCTTTGTCGACAAGGCTGTTCGCGAGTTGGATCGGAAAATTTTCCCCCCCGCCAGGCACGAAGCCGTACATTGCGATCAGAACATGATGCTTGCTGCGGTGAGCCGAGAGCATCCGGTTGAGATTGCAATGATTGTCGAGTGGGCCGTGCTTATCTTCGAGCTGAAAGTAGGTGTATTGCTCACCGATATTACCGTAGAATTTGAGGACGGTGGCGTCCGGTACCCGCCAGGTGCTGCGCAGCTCAAGCATGAGCCGTTCGAGTTCATTGTAGAAACGTGTTCCTGTAAACGATGTCGACGACGTGTTGGCGCCGTGTCGCCGGAAATAAGAGACGGCACCGGGTTCCCATGCGATTTGGCCACCATTGGCTATTTGGATGTAGAGGTACCAATCACCCACAACCTTGTAGGTCGCCGCTTCCTCCCACACGGTGTCGGCAAGGCGCGTCCGCCGCCAGAGGCAGCCTCCGACGTTGGCGATCAGATTGCTCACACCAAATCCGTGGGCGAACCAGTCTGCAGCGGGGCGCACGAGACTTTCTGCCCAGATTCCAGGTTCGGCATGTTCCCGATAGGTGTCCAACCATAAGTTTGGCACGCCTTCCAGGTCGGTTTCCAGGATACGGCCGAATGCCATCTGGACGCTATCGTCGGCGAAATTACCGACCAGTTTTTCAACAAAATCGGGTTCGCAGAAATCGTCGCTTTCGCAGATCCAGACGAGTTCGCCGTCGATGCTTTCCACGCCGCGGCGCCATTGTTTGAAGACCCCGCCGGAATTTTCGGTGTTATAGATTTTTCGGATGCGATCGGGATAGCGGGCGACATACGAATCGATAACGGCACGACTTTCGTCGGTAGAACAATCGTCCAAAATCAGCAGATCGATATTCGGATACGATTGAGAGATCACGGAATCGATGCGCTGCGCGAGAAATTTGCCATGATTATAGTTCGGAATGATCGCCGATACCTTGGGAGCATAATTCCTTCCGGCAATTTTTTGCCGGAAGGAAATCGCTGCTCGCAATTCCGTGGCGCCATAAAGAACCCAATGCACGAACGGATTCATGCCGGAATTCCGTATGTCGGCGTATAATTTCAAATAAAAGCTCGTGGAAAAGTCGCGGGAGGGATTACGACCTTCCATCCAGCCCAGGGTCATGTAATGCAGAAACGGATCCTCGCCACCGATCCGAACATCGGCATACTGCGATGTGTAATAAGCCGGATCAAAGGCCGCCCTAAGCTTCTCGATGTCATTGGCCGTCAGGCCATGAAATGCCGTGTCATGGTCAAGCGGAGCCAGTGCTGCGGCCCCCGGCGTCATGCCAGCGGCTGGCGCCTTCCCGATGCTGGAAACGGTTTGGCGGGCCTCGATCGTCGCCGTGGAAACGTCCTCGATCGCATCTTCGGCATTCGGGCGAAGCAGATGGTGAACGAATGGATGCTGTCCGTCGACCAGGACATTCGGATGATCCAGCACATAACGCATCGTGCTGAAAGACGAATTCGGATTGCGACCTTGGCGCCATCCCCGCGTCAGATAATGAACGATGAGATCGTCGTCGGAGCCTACGATATCAGGGTTGGAGCGTCGATAAAACGAGCCGTCGAAATGCGCACTGACCGTATCGCGCTGCTCGGAGGAAAGGGAGTTCCAGATGTCAGCGTGACAATCTTCGTCTGGCATGTTCTGCACGTGCGAACCTCAAAAATTGAGCCAACGTTGGCGACACATCGCGGTAAAATCAGCATAACGACGTAGCCGAGGCTCACATCCCTACGCAATCGCACCACGCCGCGATTCACCAATCGGCGATATCTGCGCATATGGCGAGCGCGCGACGAGCGCCACCTCCGCATCGAATTATATCGTGCCAAGCCGATCGGCCGACTGCATCATGAGGCGCCGCGATCCAGATACTCAAGGATGCCGGCGTTGCAGATTCCATGCGACGGTTTTCGCCACACCGTTTTCGAAAGGCGTGCTCGCCCGCCAGTTGAGCATCCTTTGCGCCTTGCTCGCATCGAGCACGTTCGACGGGACGTCCGTTGGACGTCCTTCCACATGTTGCCGGGCGATAGGCGATCCCAGCGCTTTCTCGACGGCGTCGATCACCTCCACGATGGACCGGCCCGTGCCGCTTCCCACATTGATCACATCGTTGGTGGGCGCACGCTCCACCGCTTGAGCGATCGCCGTCACTGCGTCGTCTATATAGAGGTAGTCGCGCTCGCTAAGCCCGTCGCCAAAAATCGTGACAGGTTCGCCCGACTGATGTTGCCGTATGATCGTGCCGATCAGGCCTTGGCCACCGAGACCAAATTGCCCCGGACCATATGGGTTCGCCATCCGCAGAATGTTATAGCCCATATCGGTCCCGCGGCATAGCAATTGGAGATATTGTTCCGTCACCAATTTTGTCATCCCATAAGAGTTGAGCGGGATGGTGGGATGATCTTCAGTAATGGGAACCGATCTTGGTATCCCATAGACTGTGCCGCCGGAGGACAGAAACGTCAGGGATTTGACGCCAGACATCAGGCACGAGCTGATGAAATTGACATGGGGCAACAGATTCGATTGAATATCTGAGCTGATGCGGCGGTTGCCCATGGCTGGATTGGACGAATTGATCAGCTGGACGACGTGCGTTATTCCTTGCAATTTCGTGTGTGTTCCAAGCTCATCCTGAAAATCGATAATCCGGGTTTCGGCAGATCCTTCGATGCGTCAGA
>BACX01000871.1 GCA_000333335.1 Sphingomonas-like bacterium B12
CGGATAGTCGATCGAATCGGAGGGCGATCGGCCGAACGACGGCGCGTCCGGATGGATCTGGTGGCCGTCGCGCCGTGCCGCCCCCATCGCCGCGCGCGCCGCCTCCGCCATATCCGGGGCGAATTCGTCCAGCGCCGCCAGATAGGCGCCCGCAGTGAACAGGAAGATGCCGCCGTTCCAGCTGTAGTGGCCGGTCGCGACATAATGCTGGGCGGTGCCGCGATCGGGCTTCTCGACGAAGCGCTCGACTTGATTCACGCCGGGGACGATCTCCTTGCCGCGGCAGATGTAGCCGTAGCCGGTTTCGGGCGCGGTCGGCGTGATGCCAAAGGTGACGAGCCAGCCGTCCTCGACCAGCGGTACGGCGCGTTCGATCGCCTCGTGGAAGGCGGCGACGTCGGCGATGACATGGTCGCTCGGCATGACCAGCAGCAGCGAATCCGGCTCCGCCTCGACGGCGGCCAGCGCGATGGCGGGCGCGGTGTTGCGCGCGGCAGGCTCCAGGATCAGGCGGGCGTCGGCGATGCCGGCGGCATTGAGCTGCTCGTCGATCTCGTCCGCATGGGCAGCGTTGGCGACGACGATCGGGGCTGCGAAGCGCGCGCCGGTGGTGCGGCGCGCGGTCAGCTGGAGCATCGTCTCCTCATGCGTCAGCGACAGCAGCTGCTTCGGCCGTCCGGTGCGCGACAACGGCCACAACCGAGTGCCCGACCCACCCGAGAGGATGACGGGTGTGATCTGCGAACCTGCCACGGCTGTTCCCCCTGCGATGTCATTAGAACGCTTCACATGCATGATGCATAGCGCTCATCTATTGAGCAACTGCAACATCTTGAACACGATGCTGTTCCCACCGCTTGTTGATCACCCTGGCCGGCATGGCAGCTCGCGGGCCTCACCGAGATGACCTCAGTGAAGCAGATGCTTCAGATCAGCGTGCTCAGATAAATACCGATCGCGATCGGGATCAGCAGGATCAATGCAACCAGCACCGTCTTCTTTCTTTCCGGCCCATTCTCGCGCCAGCGGCGCGCCTTGCGCTCCTGCCGCAGATCGGCGTGGATGCGATCGACAAGGGCGGTCAGATCGGCCTCCGTGGGGTGCACCTCTCGTGAGTCGCGCATTCGCATGATGGATCATTATGGCATCGTCCATCGGTCGATTCCATAGGGGGGCGGCCGCCACGCCAAGACGTGCAATTCCCGCCATCCCCGAATAACCTGACGCGATGAAAACGGCTCTCCTCGCGCTCGTCGCGCTCACTGCGATTCCGGCTCATGCCGCAGACTATGCGGACCGGGTCACGCGCATATTGAAGACTACGCCGCTGATCGATGGTCACAACGACTGGGCGGAGGTGCTGCGCGAACGGGAAGGCGAGTGGCGCTGGACGATCGATCTGCGCTCCGGCCTCGGCGCGCGGCCCAAGCCCTACAATACGGATATCGCGCGGCTGCGGCAGGGGATGGTTGGCGGGCAGTTCTGGTCGGTCTGGGTCGATCCATCACTGCCGCCGCTCGAGCAGGTGAAGCAAACGCTGGAGCAGATCGACCTCGTGAAGACCATCGTCGCGCGCTACCCGGAGACGTTTCAGCTTGCTCGAACCGCTGCCGACGTGCGGCGCATCCACAAGGCTGGGAAGATCGCATCGCTGATCGGCGTGGAGGGCGGCAACCAGATCGCCGACAGCCTTTCGGTGCTGCGGGCCTATCACGATCTCGGTGCGGGCTATCTCACGCTCACCCACAGCAGGACGATCGAATGGGCGGATTCGGCGACCGACAATCCGCAGCATGATGGCCTCACGCCCTATGGCGAGGCGGTGGTGCACGAACTCAATCGGCTCGGCATGTTGGTGGATCTCAGCCACGTCAGCGAGGCGACGATGCGCGATGCGTTGCGCGTCTCGAAGTCGCCGGTGATCTTCTCCCACTCGGGTGCGCGCGCGCTGGACGATCATCCGCGCGACGTGTCCGACGATGTGCTGAAGCTGGTCGCGGCGAATGGCGGCGTGGTGATGGTCAACTATGCGCTGGCTTATGTGTCGGACGATTATCGCCGCTGGTCGTCGGACAAGCATGCCGAGGAAGCGCGGTACAATTCGCCGCCCTTCGGTGGCCTCTATATCGGCCAGCCGGATCGCGCGGCGGCGGCATTGAAGGCGTGGCTGGCCACGCACCCCGCACCGAGGGTCACGCTGTCGCAGGTCGCCGATCATATCGAGCATATCGCCAAGGTGGCGGGCGTCGATCATGTCGGCATCGGATCGGACTTCGACGGGGTGGACAACGATCTGCCGGAAGGGCTGGGCGACGTCTCGACCTATCCGGCGCTGCTCGCCGAACTGCTGCGGCGCGGCTGGAGCGATGCCGATGTCGCGAAGGTGGCGGGTGGTAATGTGCTGCGGGTGATGGCGCGGGCCGAGGCGGTGGCGGCCGCTATGAGCACGGAACTGCCCGCTACGGTCAGCGAGCCTGCGCTTGATGGGACCGGGACGGCGCATCCATGAACGGATCACTCAGGCGATTCGCCGCAGCGCCTCTGAAGGAGGCGGATCGGCCGCAAGCGGGGCGGGTGTGGCAGGGCGCGGATGCCACGTGGTTTCCAACCGCTGTCGCCGCATCGCCCGCAGTACGAGGCTGAGTGCGATGCGCTGTATCAGCGGCGGACGCGCACCGATCGCGCGGCGGACTTCGTCCTCCGCCTCGGCCCCATTCTCCAAGATCATCAACGCCGCGCAGTCATCGAGCAAACGCAAAGGCTCGAACGCGCGCAGCCTTGCGCGAACCCATTTCAATGTCTGACACCCCTGTCCCGATCAGATGATCAAAAAACGCAGGGAGTGGCAAGGTCTTATCGCGGCGCCGCGGCTCTCCGCAGCCGGTCGTTGATCGCCAGGCCGAGCCCGTCGGGCGGGATGGGGGCGATCGCGATGGCGGCGGTGTCGGTCGCATCGGCGCGGTGTAGCGCCTCGAACAGGCGCGCGGCGGCCTCCACCGGATCGCCCGACGGCGAAAGGCTGTCATCGCCCGCGATCGCGCCGAAACCGATCAGCCATTCGCCGTCGCGGCGATCGGTCGCGTCGAGGCGGAACGGCTTGCCCGGCGCGTAATGGCTGGAAAGCTGGCCCGGTGCCTCGATCTTGCCGTCTCCGGCCGCCTCCACGCGAAG
>BACX01000870.1 GCA_000333335.1 Sphingomonas-like bacterium B12
CCCTGGAAACGTTCACCGCCAACGTGTCCAGAGGACCGATCCGATACGCATCAGTCGCGTGATCTGAATGCGGCGCGGGAAACGTCGCATACGCCGCCGTGCCATCAGGCAATGACGCCCGATGCGAACAGCCACCCAATAACAAAAGGACGGCTGTCGCCGGCATCGCGACGATGTGGGTTCGTTTGGCGATCACCTCAATCATTGCGGAACTCCGACGAACGGCTCGCCCTGCCGTATCCACGCGAACCCGAGCGACGAGCGCGCGCCTCACGCGAAGGATACAACAAGGCACTGAAAAATGCGAATAGGGTCAACAGGGCGAAAGTTCGCAGGGGATAATCCGTGATCGAATGCCCAGCTAGAATGACGATGCCGGCGGTGGCGGCGTAGCGCTGGCCGCGCAGCGGGAAGGAAAGGCGTCGAGTCAGGGCGACCGCAGCAATCACGAAATAGGCGATGATTAGCAATACGGCCGGAAGGCCGGCGACCAACGCCAATTCCAGATAATCATTGTGGGCGTGATTGACCCAGGAACTGCCGACCCAGTCGAGATCCTCAAACATGTTATAGACGGGCGGGAAGGTTCCGACGCCGCTTCCAGCGGGCCAAAAATTTTTGATCGCGGCCCAAGTGGCGTCCCATATGTGGGGTCTAAGATCGTCGCCAACGCTTGAGAAGCGGTGGAAGGCCTGACGGCCGATCGGTGTAAGATTCAGCACCGCAAATGCCGCTACTGACATTGTGGCGACGATCGCCGCGCTCAGCCAAGAGACCCGATCGCGAATGTTTCCACGCCAAATCACGAGGGCGCCGATAAGAGCGATAGGCGCCAACGCGATGCCAGTGCGTGACTGGGTGGCGACCACCGAAACTGCGAACAAGCTGCTTAAGCCCAGGATCCCTATGGTCTGTACCTGCCGCGGCCAGCGCTGCAAAAGCAAGACTCGCGCCGAAAGAGGGATCGCGATCAGCAGCAGGTCCGCCTCGTGGTTGCGATTGGCAAAGAAGCCGATTGGAAAGCCTTCGTGGATCTGATCGTAGATGCCGAGGTTGAAGCTGCCTCCACTCGCAACCTGCAGCATGCCGAGCAACGCGCTGATCAACGCGAACGCGACGACCGCGCGCATGAAGATGTCACGCGACGCAGCGGTGAGTTGCAAGGTCGCCAGAAACGTCGCGGCCGGAACAGTCAATGTTTTAGATCGCAGCCGCGTCTGCTCGGGATCGAGGCTCATCGGATGCGAGTCGTCCTGGGTGCCAATCAGTGCCGAATGGGGTCGGGAACCTCTCTGCATTCAGCATAGCTGACCAGAAGCGGGGAGGGGAACGATCTGAAGGAACGGTATGAGGATGATTGCGCCCAGCAGCACCAAGGCCGGTGTCGCTTCGCGCGGCAACTCACCGTCAATCGCCCCGGCAAAGGCGACCGTGCCAAGGATGCAGGCCGTCAGTTCTACGATCATTGACAGTTCGGCGGAGGTCGAGCCTCCACCGATCAGCCCGCCGATCAGGAAAAGCGCCGTCAGAAGTAGAACAAGCAGCTGCTGCCTGGAGACCATCCTGCCCGTTCCGAATGCTGTGATGCTGTGGCTGCATATCGCCTCAGCCCGAGTGCGTCCACCCGCTGGAACGGACACATCCAAGCGAAACCAGGCCTTGCGACGGATCATAGCTGCCGGGCGACGAATTCCCGCAGTGGCACATGCCCCCAGATTGCTGTGCTGCAAAAAAGCGGCTACCGTGTCCTTGTGTTGTTATCCGTCGTTTGAGTCTAATCGGAAGGGGGCGATGACGGTGACATCCGAAGTGCGGTGGCGCGCTCAAGCCGAGATCACTCCCCATGGAGCGGGCAATCCGCTGATGCCGCCGCGTCGCTCCAGGCTGCGCATGAAGCTGCAATTGTCGCTGGTAGTATGCGACGTGATCGTGCTAGGTGCTTCGATCGCATTGGCCGGCTATATTTGGGCCGGTGGCAGGATTGGCATGAATACCACCCAGATCATGGCGGTGTTCATTCCCTTTTATGTCTTGGCGGCACTGAACTGCGGGGCGTTCGCTGCCGGCGTGCTCGGCGATCGCAGGCGCGGTACCGAAATGGCCGTCCGCTCGGTTCTTCTGGCCTGCGCGGGCGTGGTGCTGGCCGTCTTTTTCCTGAAGGCTGGCGAACAGATATCGCGCATGACGCTGGTCATTGGTGGAGTCATGGGGGCGCTCTTCATCGGAGTGGAGAGGGGCGTCGTCCACACGCTGGTCCGCCAATGGTGCGGCGCAGATCTCTACAGCGAGGTGCTCGTCATCGACGAAAGCCAGATCGCGCCACCGCCGGGGGTGTTCGTGATGGACGCGAAATCCGTGGGGCTTCGCTGCGATCTCCGCGATCCTCTTATGCTCGATCGGATTGGGCGGGCCCTGGCTCATGCTGACCGCGTCGTGATCGCCTGCCCACCGGAACGTCGTCGGGACTGGGCGATGATGCTGAAGGGCGCCAATGTTGATGCCCACATCATCAATACGGATCTCAATGCACTAGGACCCCTTGGAACCGATAATTTTGCCGGCCACGCGACCGTGAAAGTGGCTGCCGGACCATTAACCCTACGGCAGAGGCTACTCAAGCGTGGGCTCGATATCGCCTTGGCGGCAGCCACCCTGATCATTCTTTCACCCCTATTCTTGCTGGTCGCGCTGGCGATCCGCCTTGACAGTCCCGGTCCGATTTTCTTCGTCCAGACCCGGGTCGGCCGCGGCAATCGGCTTTTCGGTATTTACAAGTTCCGCAGCATGCGGACCGAGACATCCGATGCCAACGGGAACAGATCCGCGTATCGCGATGACGACCGGATCACGAGGGTTGGGCGTTTCATCCGTGCCACGAGCATCGACGAACTGCCGCAGCTGTTGAACATCTTGCGAGGCGATATGAGCTTCGTCGGACCGAGGCCCCATGCGCTGGGGTCACTCGCGGGCAATCTGTTGTTCTGGGAAATCGACGACCGATACTGGCATCGTCACGCCTGTAAGCCAGGATTGACCGGCTTGGCGCAGATCCGCGGCTACCGGGGCGCCACGCACCGGGAACTAGATCTTACAAACCGGCTGCAGGCGGATCTGGAATATCTTTCCGGATGGACGGTGCTGCGAGACATTTCGATCCTGTTCGCCACGCTTAAAGTCGTGGTCCACCGCAACGCCTACTGATCGATCGGCTAGCTAAAATCAGGCCTTCGTCGAGGCTGGCCCGTCGATCGTATCGATGAACCAGCGCTCCCGCCCCTCGATGCCGATGGCGGTAAGCCGGCCCGTGGAATAGGCACCGGTATCTAGGCCTATCCGATTTTGTTTCTCTTCCACCTCGGGGATTATGGAATGCCCATGCACGATGATCGCTTCGTGCATCTTTGAGCTCTCCAGAAACTCGTCGCGTATCCAGAGGCGGTCCTCGTCGCTCTGGTTGCGCAGGGCGATCCCGGGGCGCACTCCGGCATGGACGAAGTAATAGTCACCGATACGGTAATGCTTGCGTAGCCGGCTCAGCCACGTTCTCTCGTCGCGCGTGATCGCGTGATTGAACGCCTCGATGATCTCGGCTCGAGTCCCCTGCTGCACGATACTCGGCGCGACGCCCCAGCTCAACAGCGTCTCCTCGCCGCCGAAGCGCAGCCAGCGTCCGAGCAATTCGGTATCGCCATCCAGGACGTCGAGCATAATCGCTTCGTGATTGCCCATCAGCGATATGCTTCGTGCCCAATCGACGCCCTGTCGGGCGCGCTCGACAACCTTGCGCGAATCGGGGCCGCGATCAATCAGATCGCCGAGCATGATGAGCGTCGTGTCTGCCTTGGGGCGGCTCGCATTGTCGCTCCGCAGCATGTCGAGAAGGGCGGCCAACAAGTCATGTCGCCCATGGACATCCCCGATCGCATAGGCGCGCTCCCCGGCACCCAGGGTCGGGGCCGGACGACGAAACATTC
The DNA here is from genome assembly GCA_000333335.1 of Sphingomonas-like bacterium B12. Classification (GTDB taxonomy): domain Bacteria; phylum Pseudomonadota; class Alphaproteobacteria; order Sphingomonadales; family Sphingomonadaceae; genus Solisphingomonas. Next base: position 3,975 of record BACX01000870.1, read on the forward strand.
CAAACATCGAAATGAACCACTCCTGCCTCCCGGGATAAGGGAAGCGCTACCCGCGCCCGGTCATGGCGCAACTGGCTTCTCGCCAGAAACGTACGAGAAGTCAAAATGCCGCCGGCCGAATGAATTGCAAAACCGTCCGGTCAGCGGAACCCTTCTTGGAGAAGGCCGTTTTGGCATGTGCGCCAAACCTCTCGGCGGATTTGGCATCGGTGGATTCAGCGCGCTCAATCTTGGAGCATGGTGGATAAAAATCCACCGGGTTGATAAGTTTATGCAAGTGTGCCAACGTCTTTCGGCAACGATTCATAGAAGGGTATCGAAATGGGGATCGGCAAGATTTCATTGGGTGTGGCTGCATCCGCTTTGCTCGGCACGACGCCGCTGATGGCTGCTCCGGTGACCCCTTCGACGGCGAATCTTTCGCTGAATTCGGCGGTCGGTGCGCGTCTCGGCGCTACCAAGTCCGCCAAATCCAGCAACGTGACTGGTGGCGCCGCCGTGATCGGCGTGCTGGCGATTGCCGCGGTTGCCGGTGGCGTCGTTGCCGCGACCAGCAACGGCCATTCCAAAGTCAGCCCGTAATTTCGGGTCAGGGCTGATCAGAGGGCGCGGCAGAAATGCCGCGCTTTTTTTTGTGTGTAAAGCCTTGGCATGTCGCGATTGCGCGCCTGCCGATTTGATTTATATTCGGCTGATATCGCATTGACGGCCTTGTGCGCGTTCTGTTCGGGGCTAATTGAGACCTTTCAGCTTCAATTCAAGCCAGATTGAGCAGTTCGTCCAACCTTAGATCGAGGCGATCGATCTGCGCTCGAACCCTGGGCCATTCTTCCTTAAGAAACTTCTCGCGCGCCTGCCGGTGGAGCTTGGACGAGGCGCCCTCCGCCACAAACATCCCCACGCCGCGCCGCACCACGACGAGCCCGTCATCCTGAAAGCTCTGATAGGCCTTTGCGACGGTCAGCGGATTGGCGCCATGCTCAGCAGCCAGCGCGCGAACCGAGGGGAGGGGATCCCCATCTCGGTATCGGCCCTCCAGAATCGCATCGGCGATCAGGTCGCGTAGGCGGATATAGACGGGGCGCTCATCGTTAGCCATGGTGCCATGCTGTAGTAATACGGCAGGGCGGGTCAAGCGGCTTTGCGCTTTAGAACCACGAAACGATACTATCGTCGGACGGCCGGGGGCGCTCGGTCGGCTCCTCGGCCAGCGATCCGATGAACATGAAGCCCGCAATCCTCGCGCCGGGATGGCCAAGGCCAGCCGCGACGGCTGGGGAATAGGCAGCCCAACCGGTCAGCCAGCCGCCGACGAAGCCCTCGGCATGGGTGGCGACCAGCATCATCGTGCAGGCGGCGCCCGCCGACAGCTCCTGCTCCCAGACGGGGATCTTGGCGCCGGCATCGGGCGTCGAGACAACGGCGACAAGAGTGGGCGCCTGGCGTGCGAACTGCTCGATCGCGGCGACATCGGGCCGGTCCTCGGCGCCATGCTCGCTGCGCCACGCCTGCTGCAGCATCGCCGCGAAGGCGTCGCGGCGTTCCTCGCCGACAACCACGAAGCGCCAGGGCGCGAGCTTGCCGTGATCGGGCACGCGCATCGCGGCGGCGAGGATGCGCGCGAGCTGCGCCTCATTCGGACCCGGTGCGATCATGTCGCGCGGCTTTCCCGACCGGCGGGTGGCGACGAGCGTGGCGGGCGAGGTCGTGTCGTTGAGCATGGCCGCGCGCCTAGCAGGCGGCGTTCGATGCGTCGATAACACAGTCGATAACAATGGGGCGCAATATCCTTTCGCGCCTCTTGCCGAAGCCGGCGCTGCCGCTAGTCTGTGCCCCATGATCGGCGAGGCGACGAACGCCTGCCCGGACCATTTCGGAGCCTGAATGTCCCTTCCCGACGCGGACGCCACCTTTGAACCCGGATCCCCCCATGTCAGCCGATCGGACGGCGATGCATGGCTGGGCCACCCCCGTCAGCTTCGGCGGCTCTTCTCGATCGAGATGTGGGAGCGCTTCGGCTTCTACGGGATGCGCGCTCTGCTCATCCTGTATCTCACCAAGCATTTCCTGCTTCCCGATCACGAGGCGAACGGACTGCTCGGCGGCTTTCTCAGCCTCTGCTACCTGACCCCGCTGGTCGGCGGCTGGCTGGCGGACCGCTATCTCGGATCAAAGCGATCCGTGAAGTTCGGCGCGCTCGTCATGGCGCTCGGCTATTTCCTGCTTTGCTTCGGCGGGCATCAGGGCCAGCCCTATGCGACGATCGACAACGTCCGATACGACGTGTCGCAGGCGCCACCCGCGACGCCGCTGGCGATCAACGAGGCGCCGCAGACGATCGTGATGGGCGGGCAGACGCTCACCATTCACGGCCTGCCGGACGGTTCCGTCCAATTGCTCGGCGCTGACGGGCAGGTCACCAAGACGGTTCCGTCGGGCGGCTTCAACGCGGGCGCGGACCGGTCGCCTTTCTACTCGGCGCTCATGCTGCTGGCGCTCAGCCTGATCGTGGTGGGCAACGGTTTCTTCAAGCCGAACATCTCGACAATCGTCGGCGCGCTCTACGCGCCGGGTGACCGTCGCCGCGACGCGGGCTTCACCATCTTCTACGCGGGCATCAACGTCGGTTCGATCCTGGGGCAGGCGGCCTGCCCGTGGCTGGTCAACCATGTCGGCTGGTGGGCGGGCTTCCTGATCGTCTCGGCGGTGCTGTTCCTCGCCTACATTCTGATGCAGTTCGAGGGCGGCAGGCTCGCCGGCTATGGCGAGGCCCCGCCGCGCGAGGGGCCGGACCGGGCACCACTCATCTACATCCTCACCTTCCTCAGTGCGGCGGTCGTCTGGCTGATCTTCCAGAACGTGATGGATGCACCCGAACCTTCAGGCAGCACGATTTGGGAATATGTCGCGGCGACCCCGCTGCTCGGCAAGGCCCTGCTGGCGATCTTCCTCGCGGCGGTGATCGGCATCCCGATATGGTCGTGGCGAGTCGGCACGCGCACCGAAGCGCAGATGATGCTGGCGGCGATCATCCTCGTGGTTTTCAACGTGACCTTCTGGGCGCTGTTCGAGCAGGCGGCCTCTTCGCTCACCCTGTTCGCCGATCGCAACACGACGTTGGAGATCTTCGGCTTCCACATGTCGGCAGCGGCAACGCAGCAGTTCAATCCGATCGTGGTGGTGGCCTTCGCGCCGATCGTCAGCTGGATCTGGCTCATACTCGCCAAGCGCGGGCTGGAGCCGTCGATCCAGGTCAAGTTCGCGATCGCGCTGATGCTGGTGGGCCTCGGCTTCGTCGTGCTGGCGTGGAGCGGTCAGTTCCACAACGAGGAGTTCCGCGTTTCGCTCTGGTGGCTGGTGCTGACCTATTTCCTGCATTCGATCGCCGAGCTTTGCATCTCGCCTGTGGGCCTGAGCATGATCACCAAATTGTCGATCGCGCGGATCGTGGGCATGATGATGGGCGTGTGGTTCCTGTCGATTTCGGTGGGTGAATATCTCGCCGGCGCTGCGGCCCAGTCGGCCTCGGTGCAGACGGTTGGTGGGCAGGTGACCAATCCGGAACTGGCGCTCAACACCTACCTTCACACCTTCATGACGGGTGGCGAGCTGACGATCGGTGCCGGCATCCTCCTGCTGGCGCTGACGCCGGTGCTCAAGCGGCTGATGCATGGGGTTTCGTAAAGGCCTGTTCGCCGGGTTGGCGCTGGTCGCGACCGCGGCCGGCCCCGTGCCCGGTGATCCCAAATATGTGCAGGATGCCGATCAGCTTCTGAAGGCGGACCTGACGGTCGCCAAGGTCGCCTACCTGCTGCAGACCGGTGCGCTCGGCCACTGTCCGCGCAGGACGACGCTTCCGGGTATGCTGGTGCTGGATGCCTCGCAATATCCGAACGACTGGCGCCGTTTCATTGCGGCGCAGTGGGGCGTGAAGACACGTCCGACGGTGGAGGCAGTGATCCCCGGCGGCCCGGCCGATCAGGCGGGCGTTCAGGCGCGGGATGAGATCGTCAGCCTGAATGGTCAGGATCTGGTCGCTCAGTTGCCGCTGCTGAAAGACGGGCAGGACGGCGGCACGCGGATCACCATGATCCGCGACCGGATCGACGCGGCTTTTGCAGCGGGGCCGGTAACGATTGGCCTGCTGCGCGATGGCAAGCCGCTTAGTCTGTCGGTGACCGGCACGCCCGCCTGCTGGTCCTTCGTCGAGATCGGGCAGGGCACCGGGCATCAGGCTTCGGCCGAGGGCAAGGTCGTGACCATCGACCAAGGAATGCTGGCCGAGATCCACAGCGAGAGCGATCTCGCCTTCGTCCTTGGCCACGAACTGTCGCACAACTTCTTGAAGACGCGTGAGCAACTCGATGCGAAGGGGACCAGCTTCGGCCTGTTCAGCGCGTTCGGCGCGAACGGCGCGCGCTTGCGCGATAGCGAGCGCGAGGCCGATTATTGGGGTGTCTACATGATGACCTGGGCGGGATATGATCCGCGCGGTGCCGCCGATTTCTGGCGCCGCCACAGCCGAATGGACGTTAACGGCCTGCTCGCGATGAGCCATCCCAGCAACGGTACGCGCATCCATGATCTTGAAGCGGCGGCAGATGAGATCGTCGCCAAACGTTCCGCCGGCAAGCCGCTTGATCCCGATTATGCCCATTTCCGGCAGGTCGTAGGCCACTGACCCGCACAGCGTTCAGGAGGCCAGCGAA
>BACX01000869.1 GCA_000333335.1 Sphingomonas-like bacterium B12
GGTGGGCGTGGCCCTACTGTTCGCGAGCCGGCTCGTCTTTGAAGATGCCGTGGAGTTCGGCAATCGGGGGCTGCCAGCGCCGGATCCCTTCATCTCGGTCGGCTTGCTCTGGGTGGGGGCGGTACTGTTGGCAGGGAGCGCATATTGGCGCGCACCGGCGCGCTTCCAGTCCGCGATGATGGCGCTGGGCGCGATGACCTATCCGCTCTATCTCGTGCATAACGTCGCGGGCGCGTTGCTGACGGCGCGGCTGGCACGCATCTGGCCGGCGGGGGTGGCGCTGGCGGTGAGCCTTGCGACGGTGATCGCCGTCGTCGTCCTGATCGCGCTGCTGCTCGAACCCGGTTTGCGATCGATCCTTCGCCGCCGGGGCGCCGACATCCATGCGCGTTTCGCGGAGGGGCGCACCGCGCCCACAAGGGAGCATGGCGCGCCGCCGATCGCAGACGGTGCGGCGGGCGATCCCGGTGTCGGCGAGCCTCGCTCCCCCGCAACGCTCGCGCCCTGACGATACGGGCGTCTAAAGCCGAGGCAGGTTGGCCAGCAGCCAGGCGTGAAGGCCAGGGTTGCCGTTATAGCCTCCGCTCCATTCCTGGCTGAGCCCGGCATCGATCGGGTGGATGCGCGAACCGCCGGCCCCATCGGTCGCCGAATAATTGGCGTCGATGCTTCGGAACTGTTGGCGAGATTGCAGAACAGTACCGACGGATCGCCCAGCGACGCGATGTAGCTCTGTTCGGCGGCACACAGCGGGATCGATGCCGCCCCGTATGTCGGGTTCTGCACGGGCATCGGCCCGCAGATCACGAGCTTGGCCTTGGGATAGCGCTTCTGCTTCCAGGCGATGAGGGCCTCGATGTTGGCCATGCTCGTCGCGGTCGAATAGGCCTGTGCGGCATCGTTGACGCCCAGCCCGTAGAAGATCGCATTCACCTGCGGAAATTCGTACTTCCCGCCCTTGCGGAAGGTTTCGTGGCCGCTGCTGGTCGAGCCGGAATAGGCTTTGATATAGCCGCTGTCCACGCCCTGATCGCGTTAGAAGCGGTTGATCAGCCACGCGATGCAGGTGTTGACGTCGCTCGGCCCGGTGCCGTTCCAGATACTGTCGCTTAGGAACAGGATCGCCTTCCTGGCATCGAAATTGACGCTCTCGGCAAGCTGGAAGGCGGTGACCCCGCTCGAGATGTAATGGGTTCCGCTCACCGCGCTGTCCAGCCAGCGCGTGACGTAGCAGCCGCCATTGGCCTTGTCGGACGATCGCACGAAGGCGTTGACCGACAGCCTCGCCGGCAGGGCCGGCCCGCACTGGAAGGCGGTGTCAAGCCTGGTCGACGTGCCGATCCCCGTCGTCCGTCGCGATTGCCCCACCTGCAGGCGGACGGCGATCGGCGTGGTCGAGAAATAGCTGGCTTCCTGAATATAGATTGCGCGGCCCGGTGCCGTCGTCGCAACGCCGAACGGGCCGGGCGTGCCGGCTGGGCGAAGCTGCTGGATGCCGGGTAGCTGTTGGCCGAGATCGGGTCTGCCTCCCGGTTCAGCCGCTCGATCAGCGAGAGTGGCATGGCGATTCCGGCGGCGGCCGCCACGATGGCATTGCCTGCACGGCCAGGCCGCGCGCGACGACGTCCGCGCCGCTCATTGCGACACCCGGTAGCTTAGCGTGCCCGACGTGACCGCGATTGACAGGTAGAATGTCGCCGGGGCGTCATTCTCCTCCCAGACCGGCTCGTTGACGTTGCCGGTGTAAGCGGCCCAGGCGCTCCCGCCGAGGGTGAGCGGCAATTGCGTCGCGCCGCCGTCGGTCGAGCGCAGCATCTGGACGCTGCCCGTCCAGTCGCCGGACAGGGTGAGGACGATGGCACGGCCGAGTTCCGGCATGAAGGGGCCGGTGACGGCGGAGCCGGCCTGCGTGCTGGAAAGGGCGGCGGTGGCAACCGGGAGTCGCGTCGCGGCGGTGACGGGCGTCATCGCCGAGCCGATGGCGCCGAAGCTGATGGCCTGGGACACTGGGAGCGGGAGTGACGATGAGCGGCTGAGTCACTGGCGCCTCGTTGTTCTTGTTATATTACATAACAAATGGTTCGAGATTTATTAATAATTTTTTACGTATATGGTTATAAATGGATTTCGCCGGCGTGCTGCGTCGCACTATCCCCTTGCGCGCGCAAAGCGCGGCCTCCTATAGCGCAATGAGGCTATCAGGGGGTTCCATTGCCGGGCTTCTCTTCCATCGGGGTGGGATGCGGCCGCATCGGTTCCCTGTCCAACGATGTTCCTCTCGCCGAGATACGCCACACTATGCTTGCCGCGGCGGACGCCGGGATCACCACGTTCGATACCGCCAACATATACGGGCAGGGGGATAGCGAGCGGCTTCTCGGCCGCCTGTTCGGGCACCGTCCCGAGATCGCGATCGTGACCAAGGCCGGGCGTAAATTCTCCGGCCGCGCAAGGCTTGCGGCTCGGATCAAGCCGCTGTTGCGGATCGCCCTGAAATGGCGGGCGCGGTTGTGGAAGCATCGATCGGCCAGCGGAGGCGCTGCAGCCACCAGCCCGGCCAGCGCGGTCGAGAGCCTTCGCTCCAACGAGGTCTCGCAGGATTTTTCGCCGGCGGCGCTCGACGCTTCGCTGAACGGCAGCCTCCGTCGCCTGCGCCGCACCAGGGTGGACGCCTTCCTGCTCCACGATCCCTCGCCCTCGACGATCAGGGATCCAGCGGTGGTAGCGCTGCTCACCCGCATCAAGGCCGAGGGCCGGGCCGGGCGCGTCGGCGTCTCGATCAACGTGGCGGAAGAGCTGGAGGCGGTAGCCGACACGCCGGGCTACGACATCGTGCAGGCGCCGATGGTCCTTCTCGATCGGATGGCGGATTCCGATGCCTATCGGTCGCTGCTCGATCGCGGCGTCGCCTTCCATGTGCGGCAGGTGCTGCGGCCCCACGGCGGTATGGGCACGCCGGATGTGCCGGCTGCGATCGCGCGTGCGCGTGGGCTTCCGGGTGTCGAGACCGTGCTGATCGGCATGAGCCGCTCGCGCCATCTCGCGGAGGTGGCGGGCTGTGCTGATTGATTTCTCCCGGTCCGATGGCGAGCTTCCGAAAACGGATGTCGTCATCGTCGGGTCGGGGGCTGCCGGGATCAGCATGGCGACGGAGCTCGTCCGGCTGGGCGAGTCGGTCCTGATCGTCGAAGCCGGCTCGCTCTCCAACGATGCGGGCGAACTCGGCGAATTCTTCCGCGCGGGGAAGGTCCGCAACCACCCCAAGGGCGAGATGTACCGTCGCCGCATGGTCGGCGGAACCACCGTGATCTGGGGCGGGCGCTGCATCCCCTACGAACGCAGTGACTTCGCCCCGCTGACGGCGGGGGATGGCGCGCAGTGGCCGTTCGATTATGACGAGGCCCGGCCCTATATGGACCGTGCCGTCGAATGGCTCGATGCGGGTCTCGCGCAGTTCGATGCGGCCACGGCGCTTCCCTGTAGCGCGCCGCAGATGATTCGGAGCGACGAGCCGGCCCTGTCGCTGGGCGAGATCGAGCGCTTCAGCCTGCCGCTCAACAGCTGGAAGAGTTACGGCGCCGCGCTCGTGAAGCGAAACGACGCGCATATCGCCATCAACTGCGCGGCGATCGAGCTGATCGCCGACGATGCGAGCCCGCCCGTCCACGGTCTGCGGGTTCGCTCGCCGGGCGGGCGCGAGGCGCTTCTTCATGGCCCGACGATTGTGCTCGCCACCGGCGGGATCGAGACGCCGAGGCTGCTGCTGGCGTCACGCGGCCGTCATGCCGCCGGGGTCGGCAACGAGCATGATCTGGTCGGCCGCTATTTCATGTCGCATGTCATCGCGGATGCGGGGCATCTCGACATTCTCGATTATTCGGGCGTCGCGCTCGATTACGAGCGGACACGCGAGGGCACTTACGTCCGCAGGCTGATGAAGCTGGCCGAGGCGGAGCGGCTGCGGCTCGGCCTGATGAACATGATCGCGCGCCCGGCCATGCCCAACGTCGCCGATCCGTCTCACCGCAGCGGCATCTTATCGATGGCCTTCATGGTGAAGCGCTTCATTATCGCCGAATATCGTCAACGTCTGGCGCAGAATTATCCGGGGATCGGGCGCAGTTTTCCCGCCCATGTCGGCAACGTGGTGCGTGCCATCCCGACCTTGCCGGTTTTCGGTTTCGGCTGGACACGCCGGCGGATCCTTGCGCGGCGGAAACTGCCCTCGCTCTTCATCGATGGCGCGGCGCGCTATCCGCTGCAGCTGATCGGGGAACAGGCGCCGCTCGCCCGATCGCGGATCACGCTGGCGGAGGAGAAGGACCGGCACGGCATGCCGCGCGTCGCGATCGACTGGCGCTATTGCCCGGACGACGTCAAAGCCATGCGCGAAACGATGCGGATCATGGCGCGCGGGCTGGAGCACAACCCCTTTGCGCGCGTGACGCTCACCGAGGCGGACATGGAGCGGATGGCCGATCTCGTCCCGCAGGGCGGCCACCATATCGGCACGACGCGCATGGGACGAAGCCCGAACGAAGGCGTGACAGACGAATATGGCCGCGTCTGGAACAGCCGCAATCTCTACATCGCGGGATCGGCGCTGTTCCCGCGAAGCGGCGCGGCCAATCCGACCTTGATGATCGTCGCGCTGGCGCTGCGCGCAGCGGCCTTTATCGCGGGACGGGAGCGTGAACGGGATATCGCTTGAGAGGTGTTCAGGCCACCGCCATGCCGCGGGCCGTTTCGCCCATTTCAAGGAAATCGGAATAGGCGCGAGCGACTCCATCTCGCAGGTCGATTCGTGGGGCCCAGCCCAGCGCACGCAGCTTGCCGGCATCCATCAGCTTGCGTGGCGTACCGTCCGGCTTGCTCCTGTCGCAGCTCACGGCGCCATCGAGACCAACCACGTTCATAACCATCTCGGCTAGCTCCAGGATGGTCACGTCTTCGCCCGAACCGACATTGACGTGTTCGTCCTCGGAATAGCACTGCATTAGAAACACGCAGGCGTCGGCAAGGTCGTCGACATGCAGGAATTCGCGCCGTGGCGTGCCCGTTCCCCAGATTTCGATACCTGAGCGGCCGGCGAGCTTCGCCTCATGCGCCTTGCGGATCAGTGCGGGAAGAACGTGGCTGCCTCTCAAGTCGTAGTTGTCGCCGGGGCCATATAAATTGGTAGGCATCGCGGAGATGTAGTCGTGGCCATGCTGACGGCGATAGGCCTGCGCGAGCTTGATACCGGCGATCTTGGCAATTGCGTACCATTCGTTTGTCGGTTCGAGGGCACCGGAGAGCAGCGAATTCTCCATGATTGGCTGAGATGCAAACTTGGGATAGATGCACGATGAGCCTAGGAACATGAGCTTCCCAACGCCGGCCCGGTGCGAAGCCTCGATTACGTTCGCCTCGATCATAAGGTTGTCGTAGAGAAAATCGGCCGGATAGGTGTCGTTGGCGAGGATGCCCCCCACCTTTGCGGCGGCGAGGAACACGGCGTCGGGCTTTTCCCGTATGAACCATGCGCGGACCGCGGCTTGGTCGAGGAGATCCAAATCGGTACGAGAGACGGTCACCACCTCGCAATTCTCGTTGCTCAGACGCCGGATCAGCGCGGACCCGACCATTCCGCGATGACCGGCCACATACACGCGCTTTCCAGCCAGATCATACATAGTCGCGGTTGTCCTTCCGATTGCACATGCACGCTGCGGCGCACTATAAACTCAAGTCGGTCTGCTGTCGCCTTTTTCGCGCGTATCGATCCGAAAGCAATTTGCCGATCCGTATGAGCGGCCGTTCAACGGAGCGATACAGGAGGTAGGCAAAGGCTATGGCGGCCGGATAGCCAATTGCGAACTCGATGGTCGGTGATTGAAGGTGAAGCCTGTGCATAGCTGCTTCGACGCCTTTTAGGGTCAGGCGGTGGGTAAGATAAAGCGAATAGGTCAAGAGGCCCAGATGCCAGATGATAGGCAGGCCAAGAAAACGCTGGTACGGATCATTCTGCTTGATGACGATCGCAGCGATGAAAGGAGCGGCGAAAAGCGCTATCAGTAGGTTCCAGTGATGGTCCGTTGTGGAGATCACGACCCCATAGCTGGCGAGCATCCCCACAAACCATATGTGTGTAGGTATACGCAGCAGAATCGCGCGGACGGGCATGTTTTGATCCGCGATGGCAATCGCGAGGAGCGATCCCGCCATCAAACCACCGTATCCTCTAAACAGGTTCGGCGACGGAAACAGCCAGACGAGAAGCGCGGCGGCGATGATCGTTGCGCCGATCCAGAGCCATCGACGCGAACGGCAAGAAGATAAAAGCAGGAAAGCGAGAGGCCAGCCGATATAATATTTCTCTTCGATTCCGAGTGTCCATGCGTGGTAGAAGGTTCCCCCCAGCGCGATCGGTCGTATTTCGCTACAAAACGCCAGCAGCCATGGCGCCACGGCGAAGGCTTGGCGAAATTGCAGCGGATCATTTTGGAACAGCGAAAATACGGCCGCTAGGCCAACGTATAGAAAAATCGAGACGTAATAGAGCGGAACGATCCGGAACGCGCGCCGGATGTAGAAGCTGGTTAGGCAGACGGAGCCGGTCTTGACCACCTCCCGATGAAGGAGGGATGTAATCAAATATCCGCTCAACGGAAAAAAAATATCAACGCCAACCGTGCCATTGAGAAACCACGGTACTCCGGGAATATGCGCCAGCACTGTAAATATGACACAGAATGTGCGTAGCCCGTCGAGTTGACGAAAATAGGCATGCCCAAGTTCGCGAGCTTTCTGTGTGGCTCCATTGTCATCTCGCGGCATCTGACTGCTGGAAATGCTGTTGCTCATCGGATCGCCCCTTGCCGATCGATTAAACGTCAGCAGTGCTGCCAAGGATCGTCGTGTGCTTCGTCAATTCGACGGGATCGAGCGCGCCGAATGCCCGCGGGTGACGGCGCAACCTGTTCTTGAGGCGAAGGCTAGGTGCTTCAACGAGATGCCAGGAACACACGGCAGCCGCCAAGGCTATTGGGAATGCGATGGAAAACAGAACTAGAGGCGCCATCGTGATTCCGTATGCCAATTGCTGGATAGGCCAGCCATAAATATAGAGACCGTAACTATAATCCCCAAGTTTGTGGTGCCAATCAATATGAAGTGCGGGATGAAAACCCATCACCAGCAGGAAATAAGCCAGCGCAAAGGGAAATAGTGCCTTGCCCGCAGGCGCAACTGTCAGCAACGCGACCAGGCAGGCTGCAATCAGGCAGAATGCCAAGGAGATGGACAACGGAATACGGCGCCTTGCGACATAGGCCCCCGCGCCCAGTGCCGCGAACGCGAACCAAGGGACCCAGTCCAAGCCCGGCAAACGGAGGGAAAATGTGTAAACCAATATGGCCATGATGAGGAGCGCCCGCTTTGCAGGCAACTTCCGCTCCCGCCAGGTCGTCCAGAGGATCCCGAGCAGCCACATCCCAATATACATGGTCCATTCCGATGGCAGCGTCCAAAGAGGCTGATTGACGACGCGGTCGGGTCGTCCGTCAAACAGCCCCGGCAGGGTCGCTTCTCAAGATGAAGCATAGCGTGCTCAGATAGGCCCATGTCGCGCTCGCGGAGAAATATGTGGCACGGGAATACGGTCATGGTGGGGCCAAGAACGACGATCGCGAGGATCGTGACGACCGCCAAGCCGGGGAAGATCCGCAAGATACGTGCGATAAGAAACTCTTCGGGAGAAGATCGCATCGCGCTCTTGTAGATCAAGAAGCCGCTCAAAAAGAAAAATGAATAAACGGCCGTGCCACCCATATCGTTGAAATGGAGCCACCGCTGCATCGGTTCGTCGCGAAAGCGATTCAACAGCACGTAGGAATGCGACAGGATCACCATCGAGGCGAGCACCAGTCTGATGAGATTGATATTGTTGCGGCGACCGCTCTCCACGTCGCCGAGATAGGGATTTGCACGCCAGTTCCGCTCGATCGGGTTCACCGTGGACATAGTGCATGTTCCAAATCGCTGTCTGGCGTAGGCAAAGAGCGTGTCGCCTGGTGATCGGCAAAGCAAGCCGCTGCCGATGACGAAGGCACGCCGGCAGGCCGGACGCGCTTCGATTGCTGTGGCAAAATGAGATGTAAAAGCCATGCGGGCCAAGGACGGCGGCCCGACGCCACTTTTCGGCCCCGCCGAAACGCATCCGCACCGGGCAGTGAGGGCGCTCCGGCGAGGACCGAAAGAGGCATGATTTAAGCGTCCTTCGCGATCGGCGCGTCGCGCATCACGTCGAGGTCGGCCTGTACCATTTCACGCGCCAGTTCGCGTACGGGGGTGTCGTGGGTCCAGCCCAGTTTCGCCTTCGCCTTCGCTGGATCGCCGATCAGCAGATCGACCTCGGTCGGGCGGAAGTAGCGGGGATCGACTTCGACAAGGCAATTGCCGGTTTCGGAGCAATACCCCTTCTCATCGGCACCTTCGCCTTCCCAGCGCAGTTGGATGCCGACATCCTCGAACGCCCATTCGACGAACGTGCGAACCGGCGTTGTCTCGCCGGTCGCGAGCACGTAATCGTCCGCTTCGTCCTGCTGCAACATCAGCCACATGCCGCGCACATATTCGCGGGCGTGACCCCAGTCGCGCTTGGCATCGAGATTGCCGAGCCACAGTTTTTCCTGCCGGCCCAGCTTGATGGCGGCGGCGGCGCGGGTGATCTTGCGCGTGACGAAAGTCTCTCCGCGCAGCGGGCTCTCATGGTTGAACAGGATGCCGTTCGAGGCGTGCATCCCATAGGCCTCGCGGTAGTTCACCACGATCCAGTAGCCGTAGAGCTTGGCGACGCCATAAGGCGAGCGAGGATAGAAGGGCGTGGTCTCGCGCTGCGGGACTTCCTGGACGAGACCGTACAGCTCGGATGTCGAAGCCTGGTAAAACCGCGTGGTCTTTTCCATGCCGAGAATACGGATCGCCTCCAGCAGACGAAGCGTGCCGATCGCGTCCGCATTGGCCGTATATTCCGGCGTTTCGAAACTCACCGCGACATGGCTCTGCGCGGCGAGATTGTAGATCTCGGTCGGCTGGGTCTGTTGTACCAATCGGATCAGGTTCGTGGAGTCGGTTAGATCGCCATAATGCAGGTGAAAGCGGGCGCCCTCGACGTGCGGATCCTGATAAATGTTCTCGATACGCCCCGTGTTAAACGAGGATGACCGGCGCTTCACGCCATGGACCTCGTACCCCTTCGAGAGCAGAAGCTCCGAAAGATAGGCGCCATCCTGGCCCGTTACGCCCGTGATCAGGGCAACCTTTCTATCAGTGGCGCTCATTAAGGCTCCTTTCGAGGCATGGAAACGGAACCGATGATACTGTCATCGGTCGCCAGATGGTGATGCGGCCCCATTCACGTGGGAACACGCCGAAACCACCGCGATGGCGGTTTAAATAATACGGCCAGCCGGATGGGGCCTGGCCCCCGCTAAGGAAAGTATAGATCTTTCAGAACCTTGCACGATTTTGTGCGGTCAGTTCCTCTTCCAGAATGCAAGCGATCTCGACTTTTCGCGAGGCGCCTCATCATTTTGTCCGTAGGAGTAGGAGTAGGAGTAGTTGTATCCGTATCCGTATCCGTATCCGATTTTGCGGGCGTCATATTTGGTGAGGACGGCACCGATGAGGTTGACGCCGTTTGCGGAGAGGCGGCGGACGGCGGCTTTGGCGTGGCCGTGGTGGGAGCCGTTGGCCTCGACGGCGAAGAGGGTAGCTTCGGTGACGGCGCCGATGAGGATGGTGTCGGCGAGGCCGAGGACCGGCGGGGCGTCGAAGATGACGATGTCGAAGCGCTTGGCGAGTTCGGTGACGAGGTCTGGCAGGCGGGGGCCCGAGAGCAGCTCGGCGGGGTTGGGCGGCATCGGTCCGGCCGCGATCAGCGACAGGTTGGGGATGTCGGTGGGGCTCAGCGTCTCCTCAATCGTCGACAGCTGGGCGAGAAGGTTGGAGAAGCCCTTGTGGTTGGGAACGTTGGCCAGCCTGTGCAGCGAGGGCTTGCGAAGATCGCCGTCGATCAGCACCACCGAGCGGCCGATCTTCGCGAAGTTGCGCGCGATCGCATAGGCTGTGGTCGACTTGCCTTCCGACTGCCGGGTCGAGGTGACCGACAGGGTGCGAGGCGTGCCGCCCTTGTGGCCGAGCTCGATCGAGGCGCGCAGCGCCGCATAGGCCTCCGACAGCGCCGAGCGCGGATCGTCGAGCGCCTCCTGCGGGGTGAGCGCCTCGACGAGCAGCGGGGTCGAGTTGAGGAAGGTCAGCCCCAGCTTGGTTGGCACGTCTTCCGGCGTGCGGATCGAGTCGTCAAACTTGTCGCGCAGCAGCACGAAGCCGCCCGCCACGACCAGCCCCAGGAAACCGGCCAGCGCCAAGTTCAGCATCGGCTTGGGCGAGACCGGGCCGAGCGGCACCGTCGCGGTATCGACCTGGCTGATGTTGTTGGCCGCCACGCCCGCCTGCGCCGACACTTCCGCGAAGCGCTGCAGCAGGCTGTCGTACATGGTGCGGTTGGTATCGACCGCGCGCTTGAGGATGTTGTATTCCACCGAGCGGTTCTGTTCGTTCTGGGTCGAACTCTTCAACCCGGCGACCTGCCCGCCGAGCGCCTGCTCCTGCTTGAGCGCGGTCTCGTACTGGTCCTTGATCGAAGCCCGAATCGATTGCGCCAGCGTGGCGATCTGACGGTCTAGCTCGGCGATGTGCGCGGCCGCCTGCTGCATCTGCGGATAGCCCGGCTTGTGCCGCTGCAGATCCTGCTGGTAGGCCGCCTGTGCCTCGGCGCGCGACTGCGACAGCTGCGCGACCGCCTGGTTGTTAAGCACTTCCTGCAACTGCATGGGTGGCGTTTGTGCCGCCTGCTCCCAATGCTGCTGTGCCGCCACCCGCGCGGCCTTCGCCTGCGCATAGGCATCGTTGAGCTGGACGAGGTTCGAAGTGGTCAGCGAGCGCGGCGTGCTTGTGCTCCCGCTCACGTCGGAACTGGACGCGATCCCGCCCGACACGTCAAGCAGATTGGCGCCACGCGCATAGTCGAGCAGCGCGCGCTCCGAGGTTTCGAGCTTCGCGCGCGTGTCGTTGAGCTGCCCTTCCAGGAAGCTGCGCGCATAGGTCGACGAGCCGAACTTGCGCTTCATATTGAACATCATGAAGTCCGCCGCATAGGCGTTGGCGATGCGCGCCGCCTGCTGCGGATCGGGGCTGGTGAAGGATATCTTCGCCACGCGTGAATCGCGCGGCAGATCGACCTTCAGATTAGCCTGGAGCAACCGCACGATCTGCTGTTCGCGCGTGTCCGCGAGACTGAGCGCGCCGGTCGGATGCTCAGCCGGAAGACCGCCCATGCGCCGCACGAAATTGCCGGTCGTCGCCAGGCCGAGATCCTCGGTCACCGTTCGCGCCATCGCTTGGCTCTTCAGCACGTCGATCTGCGTCTGCAGGAAGCGGTCGGCGTCCGACCAGGCGGCGCTCGGATCGACCTGGCTTTTGTCATCACCGAGCACGTTGGTCGACTGCTGGTCGATCTGGATGCTCGCCGTCGCCTGATACTTCGGCGTCATCATCATTGTGACGCCCAGGCCCGTCACCATCGCCACTGCCACGATTGCGGCGATCAGCAACCGGTTGCGGTAGAAGGTCGACCACAAAGAGCGCAGCGCCCGCGAAAGCTCCTCCGACGTCGTGAAGCCCTCGGTCAGCTCGAGAGGTTCGAACAGCCCGTCGTCGAGATTGGCCTGAAGCGCGCTCTGCTTATTCATCGGTCATCCCCGAAATATCGTTCAACGCGTCGCGACATAACTGAACGTCGTCAGCAGGGGCGCCGCTGTCAGAATGTCACGCCACGCTGCCTTCACGTTCGACAGGCCAACCACGATCGTGTCCTCGCCCAGTATCTCCGGGTCTGGCGCCTCGCCGCGGTTGATCTTCGAGACATTGAACAGTCCGCCGACCCGCTTGCCGTTCACGATCCGGAACACCGCCACCTGGTCCAGTGCCGCCACCCGCGACGTCCCTTTGGCCATCGCCAGCGCATCCAGCAGCGTCGTGCGTCCCTTGATCGCATAGACGCCGGGCTCCGTCACTGCGCCGTTCAGCGTCACGTGCTGCGATACCGAATCGCTCACGATCACCGAAACCTGCGGATCCGTCAGATATTTCGCACGCAGCTTATCCGCGATCTGGCTCGCCAGTTCCGTCGATGTCTTCCCGTCTGCGTCCATCTGGCCGATCAACGGCAGCAGAACCCGGCCGGAAGCATCCACCTGGACCGCCGCAGTCGACAAATCCGCTTCCTGGAAAACGTTCACCGCCAACGTGTCCAGAGGACCGATCCGATACGCATCAGTCGCGTGATCTGAATGCGGCGCGGGAAACGTCGCATACGCCGCCGTGCCATCAGGCAATGACGGCCGATGCGAACAGCCACCCAATAACAAAAGGACGGCCAGTGCCTTCCCAGCCCCGGTCAACCACCGCTTTGCGATATCCCGTTCAACGCTCGAAGAGATCTCCAAAGCGCAGCTCCCACTCCGATTCATAAGGTAACATATCCGAAGAACGTAATGCTGCACAGCACAAATGTTGCAGACACTTTAACCGTAAGTTCAGTCCTGGACGCAATCGGAGATGTGAGCTGCGACTATCGAAGCGATATCTGATCGTATGTCACGGTCACGCTATCGGTTCGTGGAGACGCCTTCACGCGCAGCTCGACGTTCTGAAACGGACAGCTGGCCGGTACGACGAAAGTCCCCGGCGTACCGGAAATGTCTTTTTGATCGAACAGAATGCGAGGTTGGGGGCCGCATTGGACAACCCAAGTCAGCATTCCATCGGTCGCAGCAGAGGCGTGGCCCCGGACGGCGAGGCTGTGAACGCCGGGGGCTAGAGTCGTCATCTGGCGGGCCAGCGCGCCAGCAGCAGATCCATCCGTCGTGGCAACCAAACTATGGGAGTTTTGGTCATCGCCCGGCTGGATGGTGGATCCCACGAGCGAAAGCAGCGACCATTCGAACGGAGGGGTCGGCGTCACGCCGACATGACGGAATTCCGGATCGTAGAGTTTGTCCGGCTTCTGGTTTTGCAGGCCGAACCAGAGCGTGCGCGCTTCTGCTGTCTCGCCAGCATTGGCGAGGGCTGTTGTGAGGGCGAATATCTCATCGCGAGAGGGATGCGCACCGGTCGCGGCGAGTTGCCGGATGAGCTGCTCGCGCGCGGGAAGCGAAGCATTCTGATAGTCGGCGAAATAGACACCCCGCCAGAACGGGCGCAGCGCCATGCGGCTGGCGATTTGCGGAGTCATCGCGTTCGAGAGGACCAGCTGATCGACTATTCCGTGTAGGACATCCGAATAGGGCGCCAGCCTCAGCGCAGCGTCCAGCCGTTCCGCCGCGCCCCTGCGGTTTCCTGAGGTCAGCAGCGCCTGCGTCAGCCAGAGTTGAGTCGGCCCATCCCGCCACCCGAGCGCAGAGGCCTGTGAAAAGGCCGCGACGGCCGCATCATTATGGTTCAGCGCCTGTTCCGACAGACCGAAGATCCGCAATGCTGCAGAGGAGATCGGTGACATGCCGAGCGCCTGCCTGGAGAATGCATCCGCGTCTGCCGCGTCGCCATTGGACAGCCGCTGCTCGCCTGCCGCCACTGCGGCGGTAAGTGACATCGAGGCGAAGTTGGCCGCCGCAAAGTCCGATGGGGAGCTGCCATGATAAGCGGCTGTCGAAATGGTCACGACGGCCCACGCGGCTAGGAGGCCAGCGGCGCTCGCCAAGATTTTCGCTCTTAGCGAGAGCGGCCCTTCGTCTTTTTTCCTCACGGTTACCCGAACCAGGAAGACCGGCGCTTCGGGGCGGGCGCCTCATCATTTTGTCCGTAGGAGTAGGAGTAGGAGTAGTTGTATCCGTATCCGTATCCGTATCCGATTTTGCGGGCGTCATATTTGGTGAGGACGGCACCGATGAGGTTGACGCCGTTTGCGGAGAGGCGGCGGACGGCGGCTTTGGCGTGGCCGTGGTGGGAGCCGTTGGCCTCGACGGCGAAGAGGGTAGCTTCGGTGACGGCGCCGATGAGGATGGTGTCGGCGAGGCCGAGGACCGGCGGGGCGTCGAAGATGACGATGTCGAAGCGCTTGGCGAGTTCGGTGACGAGGTCTGGCAGGCGGGGGCCCGAGAGCAGCTCGGCGGGGTTGGGCGGCATCGGTCCGGCCGCGATCAGCGACAGGTTGGGGATGTCGGTGGGGCTCAGCGTCTCCCTCATCGTCGACAGCTGGGCGAGAAGGTTGGAGAAGCCCTTGTGGTTGGGAACGTTGGCCAGCCTGTGCAGCGAGGGCTTG
>BACX01000868.1 GCA_000333335.1 Sphingomonas-like bacterium B12
ATCAGGACGCCCATCACGCGAAGCAATGGCGTGCAAAGCCATATGCGCACCGTGAACAGCGCCTTGAACGCATCGACGGACAGTCCGCGTGCCAGCGCCACCACGAGGCTCGCCATCAGCGCAAGGCTCGCGAGCAACGGCAGGTTGATCCGCAGCCTGCTGGGCTGGAGGTAGCGAATGATCGATCCGGCAAGGAAAATCAGCAACAGCTCCGGCGTGCCGAGATTGCTCGATCCGATCTGGATGAGCGGAGTTTCTCCAACGACTTCCGAATAAACGGCGGCGAAGGAAGCGCTGACGCATAGGCCGATGAACCAAGGACTCACCTCCGCCCCGGTTCTGCGCGCCCGGCGTCGCAAGGCCGGTTGGGAGAATTGATTCATGACCGGATGCCTTTCGAGCGGCCACGGCCGGCGGGCGTGGTGTCATCGTGTCTGTCGATCAGGATAGCGCGCATTCCGCCCCCCTGGCAAACCGTTGAGCCATCGCCTCGATCGTGATCGTGCGGGCGACCTCGTAACCGGCGCGCCTGAGCGCATGACGTCGCGGCTCGTCCCCGATCAGTTCGGCGACCGCAGACGCATAGGCATCGGCGTCCGTCCAGTTTTCAACGATCACGCCCTGGCCGCCGTCCTTCAGATACGCGATCTCGGGGCTGTGAAAGGGGAAGGCGGTCGTGACGATCGGCACGCCCAGCGCTGCGGCATCAAGCACGGCGAGGCCGACGAGGCCCGGCATGAGGAACAGCTTGGCGCCCTTCATTAGGACGGCCTTCTCGCGGCCGAAACGAGGGCCGGCGATCACCAGCCAGGGCCGCTCGGCTGCGGCGGCTTCCATCGCCGCGCGTTCCACGCCGCCGCCGACCACCAGCAGCTCGAAATCCGGAACCCGCGCGCGGATCCGGTCCGCCGCAGCCACCAGGAAATCGAGCCGCTTGTCGGGATAGAGGCCGCCCACGAAGATGGCGAGATTGCGCCCGGACAGGCCGAGGCTAGCCTGCGCCCGACGTGCTTCCTCCTTGCCGATATCCGCATCGAGCCGCGTCAGGTCGCCCGTGTCCACCGCATTGTTGAACACGGTGATCCGGTCGTCGGGGAAACCCAGCGACATGAGATGACGGCGCGTTTCCTCGGTATAGGCGAACCACCAGTCGCAGCGCGTCGCCCAGAAGCGCTTCCAGCGCTCCGCCCTGCCGTCCGGATTGCGCGACTGGAAATTGCGGCCATGCCCCCAGAAAGCCAGCTTCGGCCTGATCGCGCTAGGCAGCAGCTGAAGCGGGTAGTTGACGAGGAGCTGGTTCTCCTGGCCCAGCACCAGCAGGTCGCTCGTTCGCGAGATCGCGCCGATCGGCTGCCAAACCAGCTTTCCCCGTCCGAACAGCGCGTGATTGCGGATCGGTTCGGCCCATGGGAGGGTAGCGAGATCGCCCTTGGCTTTCTCCTCCTCGTCAGGCTGGCCGTGGATCAGACGATATTCGAAGCCCGCATCCGCCAGCAGCTGGTGGACACGCTCATGGAACGGAATGCGGTAATGGGTGAGGATACGGGTGACGAACGACACCCTTCTTCGATTCCAGCCCATCATCGCCCCTTATATCCGCGCAGCAGCTTGCGCAGCCGGTCCAGGTAAAAGGCCATCGGCCCGACGGGGCCATGTTCCGCCGGCATGGCGAGCCTCAGTTGCGGGCTTACCAGAATGCCACGATCGCCCCGCGCGCACAGCGCCTCGTTGAACGGGACATGCTCGCAGACGTCGGGCCGGAGGACTTCGGTATAGGTCTGCGCGAAATAATCGCGGGACCGGTAGACGCAGGCGCCGTTGAAGGCGGACTGGCAGATAAGTCCGACCCTTTTCGTGATCTTGCGCTGGGCCGCGTAGATCTGCCGGTGGACGAGGTAATAGGCGATCGGATTGCGGCGGGCCTGGTCGAGCGCGGGCTGGAGGTTCCATTCCAGTACGCCTTTCCCGCGAAACGCCAGGATGTCGTAATAATAAGGCTCGGACGAGGCGGAGATGCCGGCCAGTTCGGGCTTCACCTCCAGATTATCCATGCTGTCGATGAAGGCTGTGGGGGAAGGGGGGGCAGCCAGTACAGTATCGAGGTCGATGACCGCTACGAAACCATCGGAAGATGCCAGATCGTGTGCCGCCGCCGCAACGATGTCCCGGCCCACGGCCATTCGGTGCAGGCGCGAGGGAATGCTGGCCATGGCGCTCGTGTCGACGACGGAGAAGCCGGGCCTGTTTGCTGCGGCGTATTCGAGGATCGCTCGCGTGCCGTCCGTCGAGCCGTTTTCCCCGATATAGGCATCGACCGAGATGTCGGCGGCGCGAAGCTGATCGAAGAGATCAACGAAACGCGGCAAATTCTCCTCGCAATCGCGTGCGAGTGCAAGAAACAGCAGACGGCGCTGGCCGGAGAGGTCGATCATGCGCGTAAGACAATGCCCGCGAGGCCGCGCACGGCATCACTGAGAAAGCTCATGCTTTCCCGCGCCCGCGCCATTCCTCGCGCGCCGCGTGCCAGACGAAACGAGGTGCGAGGATCAGGTAGCGGCGCCACAGCCGCCTCGGCTCGCTGATCAGCCGGTGCAGCCACTCGAGGCCGTGCCGCTGCATCCAGCGCGGCGCGCGCTTCACGTCGCCCGCATGGAAATCGAATGCCGCGCCGACGCCCATCAGCGTGGCGCCGGGAATGCGGCCGACATGGTCCCGCATCCAATATTCCTGCGTCGGCGTACTGAGACCGACCCAGACGATATGCGGTTTCGCGGCCACGATCTCGGCCATGGCGATCTCGTCCTCTTCCGGGGTCAGCGGGCGGAAGGGCGGTGTGGAGGTGCCAGCCACCTGCAGGCCGGGAAACCGATCGGCGAGAACCTGCGCCATGCGCTCGGCGACGCCCGGCTTGCCACCGTAGAAATAGTGGCGCAGCCCGTGTGCGATCGATTGCCGGCACAGTTCTTCGACCAGATCGGCGCCGCACGCACGGCTGACGCCGCCATTGCTTCGCCGCCGCGCCAGCCACACCAGCGGCATGCCATCGGGCGTGACTAGGCCTGCCCGTTCGTGGAGCGCGAAGAGGGCGGGGTCGCTCTGGGCGCGCATGACTCCATGGACGTCCCGTACGCAGACGAAATGCGGGGTTCCGGCCTTGCACCAGCCGACGATCGCATCGACCGCGCTGCGCAGCCCTACCAGCGAGACAGGCACGCCCAAAATGCGGGTCGCGCCGATTCCGGAAGCGTTCTGCGCGGCGAAAGTGACGCTGTAACGAGCGGGCGATGCGACAGCCGGCCGCTTGTCCCTTCGATCGAGCAACATTGGATCCCCATCCGCGATTGTGCTTCGCAGCATAGAGACGAGAAATCAAATGGCCAACGATTTTCGCGGACATCGCCCACGCCGGCGAAGCATTCCGAACGGCCATCGCGTGCTTGCTTGTTCCGCGATGTGGTCCTTGATAGGAGTCGATGAGGTCTGGGGAGTGGCGCGATGACGGTCGAGACGTTGGGAAAGCGTGCTCACCGGTTCGAATATCTCGATCTGCTGCGCCTTTTGTGCGCGGGTGCGGTGGTGGTGTTCCACAATCTCGTGGTCAGCCCGTTCACCCACTTGACACCCGTCTCGCTCCTGACCGCGCCTCACCTGCTCGCTTATGGGCAGTTCGGGGTGCAGGTGTTCTTCATGATCAGCGGTTTCGTCATCACGCTGAGTGCGCGGGGGCGGACAGCTCGCGGTTTCCTGCGGGCGCGCTTTTTCAGCTCTTTCCGGNTACTGGATCTGCTGTGTGATACNGCGCTCACATTCTTGCCATC
>BACX01000867.1 GCA_000333335.1 Sphingomonas-like bacterium B12
CGAGCAGGACATGCCCCCGACAGCCAAATCGGCAGGCGAAGCCGCTTCCGGTCCAGACAGAAGATGATCAACAGCCCGAGCATCCATAGCAGCGCCAGCAGCAGCACCTTCGGCGTCAGGATCGCGAGGATCGCGACGAAGATGGCGATGGCAGCCGCCCTGCCTAGCGACCGGCGCGAAACGGCGACGGCGATCGCTGCGAACCCGCAATAATACCACCATTCACAAGACAAGCTCCAAAGCGGGGTATTGCTCCCGAAAGCCTCCGCATGGATGCCCTGCATCATGGCCAGATTCGCGAGGAAGGTGCCGGCATCCAGCCTTGCCGACACCGTCGCAGTCCACGACGATACGGGGACGGCGGCTGGCCCTTGCAGATGGGTGGATCGGAACAGCGCCATGGTCGCGAGGTCGAGCAGCAGGCCCAGGCACAAGGCTGGCACGAGAACCGTGTAAATGCGCGAAAAGCGGGCGATCATATAAGCGGGCAACCCGAACGCGCCACGCTCGACACGCCGCGCGGAGATGCCTCCGACGAGGAATCCGCTGATCACGAAGAAGATGACAACGGCTTCGTCACCAAAGCTGGTCAGTGCCATGAACAGCTTCATCGCGGCACCGTGCGCCACGTCCCCCGAGAACAGGATGTGGCGCGTGTGGAAGAGCAACACGAGCACGGCGGATATCCACCGCATCGCATCGAGATAGGATGAGAGGCCATCCGATAGCCGGTAGCGATGCATGTATCCCCCTCCGGCCGGACTAGGCCGTGCGCATCGCGTGACCGGTCAGCCCGCTCTTACCCGCGGCGTCGAGCGCTCCGATGATCCCGTCCGCGTCGACATCGCCGTCGCTGCTCGCGAGCACCCAGCGGGGATCATCGGGATAATCGTGCCAGAAAGGCACCGGCATCACGCGAACTCCGTTCATGAGGAGAGCGGCGCCGTAGGAAAAGCCGCTCTTGCTGGCGATCAGCAAGTCGGCGGCGGCGAGATGCAGGAACGAGGCCTGGGCATCCATGTCGAGGCACAGCCGCACATTCGGGTGATGCGCGAACGAGGCGAACTCGTCCGCCCGCCCCTGGGAGAAGATGTGGACGCAGGCCCGGCCGGGATCGGGGAGGGTCTGCATGACGCGATCGAGCACGCGCTCGAAATAATCCACCTCCTGCCACCGCAGCATGATGTTGGGATTGGCGGCGGCTGCATCCCGCGAAACGTCGCCGCGGCGGACATGCACCGCGATGTTCAGCATCGACGGGTCGTAGACCAGCGGCGCCTGCCTTCGCGCGGCGCTGGCGGCGAACTTCGCCGACAGGTCCGCGGCGAGGACGCTCTGCTCGCGCAGGAACTGGTCAAGTTCCAGAACGAACAGTGTTGGCTTGTTCGCATAGGATCGAACGATGCGGCGGATATGATCGATCTCGGCGGGATCGTCTTCGTCGAACAGCGGCAGGCGGACGCGACGATAATGCGCGTCGCGGACTTCGCCGATGCCTGTTTCGTCCTGTCCGAAACCGAGCAGCGCCTCCCATTCCGGATCGGGGAAGGGGGCATGGGCGTAACGGCATCCAAGCAGGCGGGCGAACCAGTAGCCCGCCACCCAATTGGCCATCTGATGCCCGAAGCCGGCTCCGGGGTTGGGTAGTGCCGTCAGATAATTGGGTTCCGGCCGAGCGGCGTGCGATCGCGAAAGCAGCGCGTGCCAGGACGACCGGAAGAGGTAGGGGTAGAAGCCATGGGGTCGCGCCCGGCTCAGCAGGTTCTGGCGCGCCCGACGGATCGCCTTGATGAGGAGGGGGGTCATCGCGTGGTCGCCCGGCCAAGTGCGTCACCGGCAGGGGCGGGCTGGTCCGCAGGAGACGGCGCCGGATCGCGCCCGATGCTCCAGTAACGGATCAGCCTGTTGCCCAGGGCGATGCCCGGCCGTTCGACGAAATTATAGATGGCAGCCGATGCGGGGATCGTGATGGCCGCTGTCGCCAGTGCGACGATCACGGCCGCCCAATCCCGATCGGCGAGGATAAGCCCGGAGTGGGCCATCAGCCGGGCGACCGCGAAGGCGATCGGCAGGTGGATCAGGTAGATCGAATAGGACCAGTCGCCGAATGCGATCAGTGCCCTGTGGCGCAGCCACGCCACCGGCCGGCAGGCGAGCCACTGGATCAGCACGGCGGATGCGAGGCCCATCCCCAGGGCCGCCGACCAGTATATCACGCCCTCCATCGGCAGGATCTGGATGAACGCCAGGAACGCCGCGGCGGCCACGGCGCTGAGTGCGCCTGGCCGCAGATGGCGCATCGCCGGCCAGCAGGCGAGTGCCGCGCCCATGGCGAAATCGACGAGATAGAAAGGCACGTTGCGCAGCATCGGTCCGGAGAGCGATGTCACGAGGGCGAGAAGCGCGATCGCCGGCAGCACCGACCAGCGGAAACGCACGAACAGCCACACGATCGCGGGCAGCAGCACGGACGCGCAGAGTTCCACCGTGATGGTCCACGATGTCGGCAGGAGGAAATTGTCGAGGCCGACGACGCTGCCGGCTAGGGCCGTGCGGTGCGCCGCGCCCTGAGCATAATGGCCCGTCATCCACGACGAAAGGCCGGGCGCGGCGACCGGGCTGACGATCAGCCAGTACAGCGTGCCGATCAGTATGCCGATCCAGAGCGCCGGATAGATACGGAAGATGCGACGTGTGTAGAAAACCGAAACGCCGGCCAAGTCGATTCCCCGCCGCGTTAGGGACTTGGCGAGCACATATCCGCTCAGCACGAAGAATATGATCACCGCCGCATGGGCGTTGAGAGGAACTTCGCTCGCCTGGAACGCCCAGGTCGTTCCGGACAGGGTGCGCAGGCCGTGATGCAGCATCACCACGGTTGCCGCGATGCCGCGCAACGACTGCAATTCAATATTGTGCTGCGATGGCTCAGTCGGCCGGGGCATGGCGAGTCTCCGATGACACGGGGTCCAACATGCGAAGCAACCGCGCGGGATTTCCGCCCACGATCGAGCGGGCGGGAACGTCGCCGACCACCACGCTGCCGGCCGCGACGATGGCACCGTCGCCGATCGTCACGCCTTTCGTGATGATCGCACGCGTGCCGACGAAAACGTCGTCGCCGATGATCGTCGGGCGACTGATGTTCGGCCAGTCGGGCGGGGCATAGCGCCGGCCTTCCGGCGGATGGTTGTGGAAGTCGGTGTCGAAGACCATCACGTCCGCGCCGAACAGGCAGCGATTGCCGATCCGCACCTCGATCGCGGCGCAGACCGACGTGCCGCTCAGTCCGCAGTCGTCGCCGATCACGATGCGCGCTTCGGGCGTCAGGCACCGCAGCACCGTGGGGTGGCTGATGCCGAGCGCGGTGCCCTCGCTGATATTGGCGATATGCGTCCGGCTGCCGATCGTGATCGTCGCGCCGGGGGGCGCGGCGACTATCGTTCGGCCTAGCGAGGAGCTTCCTTCGCCGACGGCCGTACAATTCCAGCGGAGTTGCCAGCCGCGTACCAGTGTCGATCCGCGCCACGCGATGTTGCGCAGCCGGACGGCAAGGCGGGGTCGCGCCATCAGGATGCGCCTCCGCGCGGCCAGCGTGGCAGCACCAGCCAGCGATAGGGGATTAGGAAATGGAGTGGCCACCATTTTCCCGAATGCCGCCGGGTAAGCCGCCACCAACTGGCGAAGGGTACGCCGTGATGGGTGTTCACCTTCCTCCACTGTTCACGGATGGAAAGATGTGGCGAGCCGTAGCCGCGGCGTATCTTGGCATCGTTGGCCGCACAGACGCCAAGCGTGCCCGGCATCAGCATGACCGGGATGCCCGCGCCCTGGCGCGGGAGGCCGTAGTCGATGTCCCCCCAATTGTGGTGGAACGCCTGGTCGTTGAGGCCGATCCTGTCGACGACGGCGCGCGTGACGAGCACAATATTGCCGTTGAAGGTGTCGATCGGCTGCAGGGAGTCGCCCGGATCGACATCGTCGAGATGGAAAGCGAAGGGGGAATGGTGCGCCCGCATGCCCCGATACGTGACCTTTCCATTCGAATCCCGCGTGGCGCCGACCAGGATGAACCGTCCGTTCGGCGCGCTCGCCTGCATCGTCTCCCAGGCGTCGGCCAGCCGCGCGAAGGCGTCCTCGTCCAGCTCGACATCGTCGTTGAGCCACAGAAACGCGTCGCTGCGATGCTTGCTGGCCTCGCTCCACACCTGATACAGGCCGCCGTTCCAGAAGGCGTTGCCGTCGCCCCGGATCAGTATCGCTTCCGGATCGGCATCGGTGACTGCTTCCGGCGTGCCGTCCGAAGAATCGTCGTCGAACACGAAAAGTCTTGTCGCGAACACGGGTGCCTGGGCGCGGACCCGCTGCAACGCACGCAACGTCGTTTCACGGCGATTGCGACAGGTGATGAGGATCGCCAGCACAGGCAGCCTGCTCATGCTAGGGTCTCCGTAGAGGGGGCGCTTGCGTCGCGCGCGCTGGATTCAGCAGCGGGCCGTAACCCGATCTAACCGCTTCGTGCCAGCTGAGCTTGCGTGCTCGCTCGACCGCGGCCCTGGACAATGCGGCCCGGCGCTCCGGATCGTCGCGCAGGGCACGGATGGCCGCGGCAAGGCGACGACAGGCTTCGTCATAATTGGCGTCGTCGACATTCACCGCCATGGCGGCGTCTCCGGCGATGAGAGGCGGCCCGCCCAGATCGAAGCACAGAACGGGCAAGCCGAACGTCATCGCTTCCAGCACGACGTTGCCGCTCGAATCATGCAGGCTGGGGAAGACGAACAGATCGGCCGCCTGATAATGATCGAACAGCTGCTGCTGGGGGAGGCGGCCGGTCATGATCGCGCGAACGTGGCGCAGAGCCCTAATCTTTTCCGAGATCGGGGCCGTACGTTCGCCTTCGCCGACGATGACAAGCTCCATCTCGGTCACGTCGTCGTCGATGAGTTTCATCGCATCGACCAAAAAATCGCAGCCCTTCCAGTAGAGCATCCGCGCGGCGAACAGGATCCGGAAGGGCGCGCCCGGAGCGCGCGGCGGCGGCGGCACCGGTTCGCGCGGAGCGCCGATCTCGATCGCGACATGCACGCGCGAGCGGCGCCAGATCAGGCATTTCGCGGTCGCCGGCGTTTTCGCCAGCATCCGCACGGCTCGCAACTGCATCAACGTGAGCACCGGTTCGATCCGCCCGAGCATCGCTCCGATGACGCGAACCCACTCGGTCCGTACGCGTCCTTCGCCAAGCCCTTGTGCCAGCGCCGGAGGGGCGACTTCCCCGCCACCGAGCGGACCGACCAAGAAGGGGCGGGGGATCAGGAACAGCAGCGAGCCGCTACGGATCCCGCCGTAGGTCAGGTGGTGGACCAGATCATATTGGCGCCACTGGCCGGAAGCCAGTAGGTGGAACAGGATGCGGATCTGCCAGAGGTAGTAGAAGACGTAATGGCCTGGGCTGCCGAAGCGGCGCAGACGGTTGGCGAGATCGACATAGCGGAAGCGGACCCGGAAATCGGGATGGATCGACCGATACCGTTCGATCGGCTCGCGGTTCATCGCGTGGGTCAATACGGTGATATCGTGATCGGAGATTTCGGAGAGCGCCTTGGCCCATTCCCATCCGACCCCCGGCTCCGACCCGCGGAACGGCTGGCATGTGAAGGCAGAGATCAGGATGTGCACGTCGGCCTCTTGTCAGCGTGCTCAGCCGCGATACGGCTGGAGCCGGGGGGCGGCTCGTGTCGGCCGGACCCTCCTGGCGGCTGGCGCTGCGGCATAGGTGCTGGCCACGGCGGTGACGACGAGCAGGAAGATCGATGCAGCGCCGCGCAAGTCGTACGAGTATCCGAAGATGACAACTGCCGCGAGGATAGCGACGCAGGCGGCGCGCGAGATCGGGAGCGAGAGCGTCAACGCGGACTTGCGTGTGGAGACAATGATGAACAGCGTCGCGAGAAGAATCCCGGCGTAGCTGATCAATCCTGCAAAACCGAATACCTGTAGGGTTTCGTAATACATGCTGTGCAGGGCGTTGTGCCAATAGGTTCCCCCCCACATCTGTACAAAGATGTCTTCATATTGCCCAAGGGGTAGCCCGAAGATCATATCGACCGGTCCCCGCTTCGAGAATGCGGCGAGGAACGAATCCCACACGATCTGGCGGGTCTCGTTCGTCGCACCACGCTGTTGCACCCAGTCCGTGATGTCTTGGTTGGACTCCAGATGTGAGAAGATCACGGCCAGGGAGAAGAGCGCGAGGATGGAGAGCAGCGCCCCGGCGCCCGCGATCAGCCAGCGTTCCTGTGTCGCACGGCCGCGTTCGAAGCAGAAGACCACCGCCAGGGCGGCGAGCGTGGCGATGTTGGCCGTGCCCTGACGGGTTGCGATGCAGATCACGAACAGTGCCAGACCGGCATAGAAAGGCCTGTTGCCTTGGCGAAGCCGGATGCCGTCCGATACGAACAGCGCGGCGGCGATCCCGGTGATCAAGGTGCTGCTGGCCAGGAGCGGCCGGCCGTCGAACGTAAAATTGACGTTCGTAGGGAAGTGGAACAGCATCCGCGATACGCACAATGCCGCGAATATTATGCTGGTGACCTTGATCGTCCTGGCCACGTGACGGATTTCGACCGGCCTGTGCGCGATCAGGACGCCCATCACGCGAGCAATGG
>BACX01000866.1 GCA_000333335.1 Sphingomonas-like bacterium B12
GGATGAAGGCGCGGACGAAATCCTCGCCGAGAATCTCGATCACCTCGCTGCACTGGGTGAAGCGGAACAGCGCCTCGTCGAGGTTGCGCGGCAGCGTGCGGGCGTGGCGATAGGCGTTACCCTCCACCATCGCCTCCGGCTTGATGCCGTCGCGCACGCCGATGTAACCGCACACCAAAGAGGCCGCGATCGCCAGATAGGGGTTGGAATCGGCGCCCGGCACGCGGTTTTCGATGCGGGTGTTGGGCAGATCGGTGATCGGCACGCGCAGGCCGCAGGAGCGGTTGTCATAGCCCCATTGCAGGTTGATCGGCGCCGAGTGATCGGGGCGCATCCGGCGGAAGCTGTTGAAGCAGATGAAGGCCAACAAGGCCACCAACGGGCTGGACCAGCATGTCCGTTTCACCGAGACGCCCGAGGGGTTGCGCATCGACATCGTCGACGGCGCCGATTTCTCGATGTTCGCATTGGGGTCGGACCAGTTGGTGACGCGCG
>BACX01000865.1 GCA_000333335.1 Sphingomonas-like bacterium B12
GCGGGGCCCGCGCTGATTGCGCGATAGTCGATGAAGATCTTGCCTGTCCGCCGCGCCTTGGAGAGGGCGGCGGTGAAGCGGGATGGGTCGGACTGGGCAAGCGCCATCGCGAAGCGATGCGCGAAATCCTTCACGGCAGACCATTCCGCCTGCGGGGTGAGCGGCGCGATCACGTGCACCCCCTTGCCGCCGGTCACCATCGGGAAGGTTGCGAGGCCCATCTCGGCCAGCAGATCGCGCACATGAAACGATGCCGACACAACGTCCTTGAAATCGAGCCCCTCGTCGGGGTCGAGGTCGAAGACCAGTCGATCCGCCTTCTCGACGTCTTCAATGCGGGCGCCCCAGCCGTGAAACTCGATCGTGCCCATCTGCACGCAGGTCAGCAGTCCCTCAGGATTATCGACGAACAGATAGGCTTCCTCGTGCCCGTCCTTCTCTTCGATTGCGACCTGGCGGACATGATCGCCGAAGCTCCCGGCGTCATGCTTTTGAAAAAAGCATTTCTTGGCGCGACCCTGCGGACAGCGCACGAGGCTGATCGGACGGCTGCCGGCCCAAGGCAGCATGATGTCCGCGACGGTCTGGTAGTAATCTGCGAGCTCGCCCTTGGTAAGCCTGCCTTCGGGGAAGATTACACGCTCCCGGTTGCTGATCTTGATCGCGGACGCGGCGGGCTTCACGACCTCGGCGACCGACGCTTCCGTTTCGAGCACGACCGCTTCGGCCTTCTTGTCCAACCTCAGTCCGAGATAGCTTGGATGGCGCAGCACGCCTTCATCGGTAAACTCGATATAGGCGACTTCACAGACGAGCTTCGGCTTGATCCAGTGCGCCCCGCGGACAGCGGCACGCGGGGCATCAACGGTCGGCGCTTTCACTTCGAGAGGCATCATCAAGCCCATCAGCCGATCGATCTCGTCGGCGGTATAGCCGGTGCCTGCCTTGCCGGCGTAGCGCAGCTTGCCATCTTCATGGACGCCGAGCAGCAGCGAACGGAAGCCGCGCTGCTTTTCCGATGGCGTCCAGCCGACGATGACGAACTCCTGCCGACGGATGCACTTGGTCTTGACCCAGCTGCCCGATCGCATGCCGACATAGGCGGAGTCGGCTCGCTTCGAAATCACGCCCTCCAGGCCGGCATCGCAGAACGTGCC
>BACX01000864.1 GCA_000333335.1 Sphingomonas-like bacterium B12
GAACTCAGCAAGATGCTGTNCGCGCAACTGGGCCAAGTTCAGATGCGCAGGCCGTGGCTATCCCGAGAAATCAATGCTCCCCAATTTCGACATCAAGATCCGGGCCGCTGGAATGTCAGAGTTCACGCTGCCGGACTGCTGGTACGTCCGTTTCCGCGATTCTAGCGGCACTATCCCAGTCCTCCCCAATATGATGCGCGGTAACTCCGCGCTATTTGTTATGATCGGAACGGAGTTGAATTGGTGCTCGAGCGGCTTGATGCTGTTATCCGGATCGGCAGTCTAACAGACAGCACGTTGATCGCCTCGAAACTGGCCGATCAACGTCGCTTGCTGGTGGCGAGCCCCGCTTACTTGACTCGTTCAGGTCGGCCCCATTCAGCGTCGGGTCTTGCCGGCCATCGGCTGATCGACAAGCTGCATGGCGCGGACCTGCTGGGCTGGAGTGATGTTCTGACCGGGATCACTGCCACTGCGACGACAGGGCAGACCGTCTTTCGATGCGACGATTTCGAGGCGATGCGGCTTGCGTGCCTTTCCGGCGTCGGCATTGCCCTTTTGCCGGACTGGGTCGTAGGCTTTGATGTCCAGGCGGGCGCTCTCGACCGTCTCGAACTTGATGGCGAACACTGGAATGCGGAAGCCGGCGGCGTCTGGATCCTCCGCGCCCTTGCCCAACCCTCTGCGCGTCTTCGCATTGTCACCGCCGCACTGCGTGACGAGATCGGCTCCCCGCCTGCATGGGTAGGGTGGCAGAGCGGCTAACGACTTGCGCTTCGTTGTCAGCCCTGCACGAGATCAGGAACGTCGACGTTTGAACTGAAGCGACGGGCAGCTTCTGGCCGGTGCATGCGATAGCCGACATTCGGTAGGCTGCCTTCAGAGCATCGAATCCATACTGCTAGCCGGCTACAGTGTATCAGGCAGCATCGCTATGTCGCCTCTCGTAGGCTATGGGCTGGCTATGAGATCCTGGGGTAAATTTCCGCGCAGCGCGAAGATCAAGACGGTAGGTTATGCGATATCGGTCGTGAGCGTGGTTCTGCTCGCGGTCGTTTCCTGGAAGAACGCGCAGAAAGATCCGGTTCTCGCGCTTTGCCTGTTCGGCGGGGCGGCCACCTCGATGCTCGGCATGGGCCTGCGTTGGTGGAGCTACGAAATCGAAGAAACCGAAAAGATCGGGCGCTGAAAAGATCTCGCAGACGAGATACCGACCGCACCGCCGCCCGCTTGTAAGTCGATCTCGTGAGCTATTACCGGTTATTTTCAGCATTGGCAGCTCAAACTTCGAGGTCGTTCAATCGCTCCGAATGGGCCCATCTTGTTGACGCCTAAGGCTAGGCATAGGAGCAGTGCTCTTAGCCTGACATGGCTGTCTGAAGCGTCAGCGCATTCCCGGTCGCGGCGCCTTGAGCCGTGTTATCGAAGATGCACCAACTTTCTGCGCCCACCGCGGCGTCCACAGCAAGCGCTTGACGCATATCCTCGAGCTTTGCCTCGTCATAACTCGAATAATAGATTCTGGGTGAGCCATGGAGACGGCGGTAACGTAGGCCCGGCCAGCCCCCGATCTCACCGGCGCGAGGGACGATTGCGGGGTCGGCGCCAACCCGCGCAATGCCGTGACGGGCCAAGAACTCGTCGACGTCATCCTCGAACCAGCTGCGGTGACGAGGTTCGCAGACAAGCCGACAGGGGATGGCGCGCGAGATTCGTGCAAAAAGCGCTTCCGCGGAGGCCTTCACAAAAGACCGGCTCGGCGGGAACTGGATCAGCGTGACACCGAGCTGTCGCCGAGGCCGGCAATCTCGTCGGCAAATCTGTCAATGTCCGAGTCCGCCGCCCCC
>BACX01000863.1 GCA_000333335.1 Sphingomonas-like bacterium B12
CGCATCGGCAGGCGTCCGAGGCGGCCCAGTCGATCTGGCGCAAATCGGCGGAGGCCTGGGACGGCCATATGGCGCAGCTGCGCGACGGCGCGCGGCCGGACCAGCGCGTCTGGGGCCAGGCGTATGGCGCGGTCGACAAGCGGCATGGCCACGACGGCGGCGACGATATCGGCTATCGGCAGGATTATTACGGTTTCCAGGCGGGTGTCGATCTGGCCGGTACGCGGTCGGACGACGGCAACGGCATCGTCTTTGGGCTGACCGGCGGATATCTGTCTAGCAAGGCCAATTTCCGCGCCGGACCTGAGCGACTGCGCTTCGACACAGTCGATCTCGGCGGCTATGTCGGCTTCCGTGCCGGGCCGCTCTTCGCCAACCTGCTCGGCCAGTACGACCATTATCGGATCGATGCCCGCAACGGCGTCGAGCATTGGAGCGACCGCTCCAACGGCAGTGGC
This sequence comes from Sphingomonas-like bacterium B12, assembly GCA_000333335.1. GTDB lineage: Bacteria > Pseudomonadota > Alphaproteobacteria > Sphingomonadales > Sphingomonadaceae > Solisphingomonas. The sequence goes on from BACX01000863.1 coordinate 459, forward strand.
TATGGGGCGCAAGGCGAAGTCGGAGCACGGCTCGGGCATGACAGCCTCTTCGCCGAGCCGGTGGCGAGCCTTTCCTGGACGAAGACCGATCTCGGCACGCTACACGCGCTCGGCCAGTCGATCGACTTCGGGAACGGCAGCGCGCTCACCGGCAAGCTTGGCCTGCGGGTCGGCGGGACCAGCGACATCGGCGGCGGCAACAAGGCCGTCTTCTATGCCCGCGCCTCCTACGTCCACACCTTCCACGGGCGCGGGTCGGTGCTGCTGGAGAGCGGCGGCACCAGCGCCGGGATCACGGGCACAAAGCTCGGCGACCATGGCGAGGGTGCGGTCGGCGTGAACCTGTTGACCGCCGGCCGCCTTTCGGGCTTCATCGAGGGCGATGCCGATGCCGGCGGCGGCCTCAAGGGCGGCGGCGGTCGCATCGGCGTCCGCTTCAAACTCTGACCCTTTCCGGGAGGCATCCGAAAGGGCGCCTCCCGACTCTCTCTCACTGGCAGGCCCTATGTCGAACATCCCGACGTCGAACGAGACCCCCGAATATACCGCCGGACAGCCGACCACCGGCCAGCCTTTTGCGCCGGGCGAGGGACCGGCTCAGGCCGCGCCCGGCGCCACCAGCATCACCGTCTCGCGCGGCTTCAACGCCTGGCTGCGCGCGCACGATACGAGCCTCGCCTTCACCTCCTACCAGACCGGCCAGCTCTTCCTGGTGGGCAGCCACCCGAACGGCACCGTGTCGTTCAATCAGCAGAATTTCACTCGCGCGATGGGCGTCTGCTGGATGCCGGGCCGTCTCTATGTGGGCTCGCTCTTCCAGCTGTGGCGGCTCGAGAACATGCTGAGGCCGGGCGAGATCGGCAACCAGGCTTTCGACGCGGTACTGGTGCCGAGGAATGCCCAGACCACCGGAGACGTCGACATCCACGAGCTTGGCATCGATGCCGACGGGCGGGTGATCTTCGTCAACACGCGTTATTCCTGCCTGGCCACGCTCGACCTCACCCATAGCTTCAGGCCGATCTGGAAGCCGGGCTTCATCTCGAAGCTGGCGCCGGAGGATCGCTGTCACCTAAACGGCCTCGCCATGGACAAGGGGCGCCCGCGCTACGTGACCGCAGTTAGCCGATCGGACGTGATCTCGGGCTGGCGCGAGCGGCGCCACGAGGGCGGCGTGCTGATCGATGTCGAGAGCAGCCTGATCGTCACCAACCAGCTCTCCATGCCGCACAGCCCCCGCGTCGTCGGCAACCAGGTCTATGCGCTCGACAGCGGGCGCGGCCAGATCATCCGGATCGATCCTGCGACTGGCGTGAAGACCGATATCGCTTTCTGCCCAGGCTTCCTGCGCGGCCTCGCCGTCCATGACGGCCATGCCATCGTCACGGTTTCGAAACCCCGCAACGGCACCTTCAACGGCCTGCTGCTCGACGCAGCAATGCGCGAGCGCGATGCGAGCCCGTGGTGCGGCGTGATGATCGTCAACCTCGCTACCGGCGACATCGTCGAGTGGATCCGCCTCGATGGTCATATAACCGAGCTGTTCGACGTTGCCGCCATGCCCCGCGTCCGCTGTCCTATGGCACTAGGACCCTGCACCGTAGAAATCCAAAACTCCATCACCTTCCCAGCGCTCGACCTCCTCGCAAACGCCGCGAGTGCAATCTGATCTTTTTGGTCGAGATCGAGTTCAGCAATGCCGCTGTTGCCCCGTTGCAGACATGGGATCCCGTTGACGCGGTTCCTAGTTACCGACGGGCCGATTGCGCTCAGGTTGGTCCGACGGTCAGGGTATGGATGGGACGGGATGAACACGCGCGTTCCCTTTACGAGTGCATCGAAAGCGACGTCTGTCAGTCGATAGTCAGCACGATCTTGCCGAATAAGCCGCCAGCCTCCATCATGCGGTGGGCATCTTGCGCCTGACTGAGCGGCAGGAAAGCATGGATAAGCGGCTTCGCCGCCCGGCTTTCAAGTAGAGGAAGCCCAATGCGCTTGAAGCGCTCCACCATCGCCCGTTTTTCGTCAGCAGATCGCGACTTCATAACGGTGCCCTGAAGGCGCAAGTGGTTGTGCAAAAGCAGGTTTAATGGAATGCGCGCCTCCTCCGCTCCGCTCAAGATGCCCACCTGCACGAGCGTTCCACCCGGTGTCAGGCTTCGAAGGTTGGGGGCCAGATATTGGCCGCCGACGAAGTCTATCACCGCATCGACGCCGACGCCTCCTGTTGCCTCGCGTACATCCGTCTCCCAATTCGCCGTGCGATGATCATATGCCCGGGATGCGCCAATGCCGCGCACGTCATCCAGCCGAGACGCGCTAGCCGTTGCCAGGACCGTGACGCCCAGCGCCGCCGCGAGCTGGACGCAGGCAGATCCGATGCCACCGGCGGCTGCGTGGATCAGCACGGACTGGCCGCGCTCCAGACCCGCCAGATGGGACACGGCTTCTACCGCGGTGACGAAGGCTTCCATAACGCCCGCCGCCTGACCGAATGACAGGATGGCGGGTATCGTCACGGCCATGGATCGATCGACCCTGGCAAATTCGGCATAGCCGCCGCCCCCGACAATCGCCATCACACGCTCGCCGATCGCGATGTCTTGGACGTTTGCGCCGACGGCGACGACTTCGCCCGAAAGTTCGAGGCCGAGGAGGGCGCTCTCCCCGAAATGCTGGCCTGCGTAGAGTCCCTCGCGCTGCAGGATGTCGGCCCGGTTGACGCCGGCGGCGCGCACGCGGACGAGCAGGTCGTCGGCACGAAGCTCGGGCATCGGCACCTCGGCGAAGGCGAGAACTTCCGCCGGGCCGAAGCGGTCGTGCACGATCGCCTTCACAGCGCGGCCGCCTTCGCCTGCGCGCGGCGCGCGATGCTCTCGGCAAAGAACGGCGTCTCGCGGCGATTGTGGTCGCTGCCGGCCAGCTGGCGCGCCTCGGCGGCGTCGGCAAAGGCGATGCCGTGCTCAGCCAGGAAGGCCACGAAGACGTCGGTGGGGCGCGCCGTGACGCGGTTGGTGTAGCGGGTGCGGCCATCGCCCGCATCCTCGGCGATCAGTTCCCAGACGACATTGACCTGGGTGCGGCCGTTAGCGGTGAACACGTCGGAGATCGAATTCATCCGCACGTAGGACGGTGTCGCTTCCTCGGCGGCATAGTGTTGCACTACGAGACCGGTTCCGATCATCTCAACGTTGATCGACATGCGACGACCGTCGTCGGTGGTTGTGGTACCGGCGGCGATATGGTCGGGCACGCAGCATCGCAGATATTCCGCTTCCGGCAGCGTGAAGAGCCAGTCCGCGATGTCGACCTGCGCCAGCGGCACGTCGATCTCATGCGAATATGCGGATTGCGACAAGATCTGGTCGAGGATCTTCATGGGGCTTTCCCTTGGCTCTGCGGGGAGGCGGGAGCGTCTCTCCGGCAACCGCGGCAATGCCTCGACATGCGTAGAATGATAACGCACGCTGTCCCGCTAACGGCTTTGCGTTTTCAGCAAAGATGGAGTGCTCATGAGAGATCCCCGCTTTGCCGAGCATCTGGCGGTGTTCGTCGAGGTCGTGCGTCATGCCAGCTTTTCGGGCGCCGCGCGGCGACGCGGACAGACTCCATCGGCCATCGCCCGGCAGATCGATGCGCTCGAACACTCGCTCGGCGTGCCGCTTCTGGTGCGCTCGACCCGCGCCCTCACAATGACCGATGCGGGGGAACGCCTGCTGGAGCGTGCGCAACCGTTGCTCGACCAACTTGTCGATACCCATGCCGAGATCGCCGCCTTCGATGGCGCGATCGCGGGCACCTTCCGGCTGGCCTGCTTCCCGACGTTCGGCAAGCGCTATCTCATCCCCGCGCTCGAACGCGTAATGACGGAGCATCCGAAGCTGACCATCGAGCTGGACCTGACCGAACGCATGGCGGACCCGGTGCTCGAGCGGCTTGATGCTGTTATCCGGATCGGCAGTCTAACAGACAGCACGTTGATCGCCTCGAAACTGGCCGATCAACGTCGCTTGCTGGTGGCGAGCCCCGCTTACTTGACTCGTTCAGGTCGGCCCCATTCAGCGTCGGGTCTTGCCGGCCATCGGCTGATCGACAAGCTGCATGGCGCGGACCTGCTGGGCTGGAGTGATGTTCTGACCGGGATCACTGCCACTGCGACGACAGGGCAGACCGTCTTTCGATGCGACGATTTCGAGGCGATGCGGCTTGCGTGCCTTTCCGGCGTCGGCATTGCCCTTTTGCCGGACTGGGTCGTAGGCTTTGATGTCCAGGCGGGCGCTCTCGACCGTCTCGAACTTGATGGCGAACACTGGAATGCGGAAGCCGGCGGCGTCTGGATCCTCCGCGCCCTTGCCCAACCCTCTGCGCGTCTTCGCATTGTCACCGCCGCACTGCGGACGAGATCGGTCCCCG
>BACX01000862.1 GCA_000333335.1 Sphingomonas-like bacterium B12
GCCGCCAGCAACCCAGCATCCGCCGCGCGATCAGGCTGTGGCCAGTCAGCAGGCCCCACAGCCGCACCATCGAGTAATAGACCGGCGGGTGCGTTTCGTACTGCGGCACCATCCGCCAGATGAAGCCGAAAGGGTGATCGCCCGCGAAGGCCGAATAGGCCTCATCCAGCCACAGCGGATCGGTCGCCGCGCCATGGAAGCGCAGCAGGCCGCCGGCGACGATCGCCACCACCGCGACGATCGCCGCGATTTCCGCCCCGCGCCGTTCCGAAACCGTTGCCGCCATACGCCAGTCCCCGCCCCCGGGTGATTCGCGCGTAGCGGACATTCCGGCCGTAGAACATCCCGCAAAACCCGGCCGGCGCACCGATGCGGGACGCGCCTTAACCCCAAATTATCCATTCTCCGGCATCCGGGGTTCAGTATCGCCCGGGGAGACGAGCGTGGGTGCGCATTCCGATCAAGTCGACGTTGCCATCATCGGTGCAGGCCCCGCAGGCCTCACCGCCGCCTATCTGCTGACCAAGGCGGGCAAGACGGTGACTGTGATCGAGAAGCATCCCGTCTATGTCGGCGGCATCAGCCGCACCGTGGAGCACAACGGCTTCCGATTCGACATCGGCGGCCACCGCTTCTTTTCCAAGTCCAAGGAAGTGGTCGATCTCTGGAACGAGATCCTGCCCGACGATTTCATCGAGCGGCCGCGGATGAGCCGCATCTATTACGAGGGCAAGTTCTACTCCTATCCGCTGCGCGCGTTCGAAGCCTTGTTCAACCTCGGTATCCTGCGCTCGACCGCCTGCATGGCGAGCTATCTCCGCTGGAAGCTGTTCCCCAAGAAGGAGGCCAAGAGCTTTCAGGACTGGACGATCAACCAGTTCGGATCGAAGCTGTTCGGCATCTTCTTCAAGACCTACACCGAGAAGGTGTGGGGCATGCCGTGCGACGAGATTTCCGCCGACTGGGCCGCGCAGCGCATCAAGGGGCTGTCGCTCGGCAAGGCGGTGATGGACGGCTTCAAGCGCTCGCTGGGCCTCAACAAGCGCCCGAACGACGGCATGGAGACCAAGACGCTGCTGGAGAGTTTCCGCTATCCGCGTCGCGGCCCCGGCATGATGTGGGACGCCGCGCGCGATCGCGTGGTCGAAGGCGGCAACCATGTGCTGATGGGACATGGCCTGAAGCAGCTCAGCCACGATTCGGACGGCTGGCGCATGGTCGCCACCGGACCGGATGGCGACCGCGTGATCCGGGCGAAGGACGTGATCTCGTCGGCGCCGATGCGCGAGCTGGCGGGTCGCATCCATCCCCTGCCCAAGACGCTGCCCGATGCGCTGGATCTCAAGTATCGCGACTTCCTGACCGTCGCGCTGATGATCCGCTCGGAAGACCTGTTCCCCGACAACTGGATCTACATCCACGATTCGAAGGTGAAGGTCGGCCGCATCCAGAATTTCCGCTCCTGGTCGCCCGAGATGGTGCCCGACCCCGAGCTCGCCTGCGTCGGCCTCGAATATTTCTGTTTCGAGGGTGACGGCCTGTGGGCCTCGCCGGACGACGTGCTGATCGATCTCGCCAAGAAGGAGATGGGCATCCTCGGCCTGTGCGATCCGGCGACCGTCGAAGGCGGCGTGGTCGTGCGGCAGGAGAAGGCCTATCCGATCTACGACGACGCCTATGCCGCGCATGTCGATGCGATGCGCAAGGAGCTGGAGGGCGCCTACCCGACGCTCCACCTCGTCGGCCGCAACGGCATGCACCGCTACAACAACCAGGATCATGCGATGATGACGGCGATGCTGACCGTCCGCAACATCCTGGCCGGCGAGCGCGTCTACGATTGCTGGCAGGTCAACGAGGACGCCGAATATCATGAGAGCGGCAACGAGGGCGCCGAGGCGACCATCGCGAAGCCGCTCGACGAGGACCAGAAGGCCGCGCTCGACTCCGTGCGCGCCGTGCCGCGTCGCCTGAAAGCGGCGTGACCGGGCTGCCGGAGGCGGAGCGCTACACCGTGCGGCCGCATCCGGCGCACGGCCGCGTCCGTCATGCCATCGCGCTCGCCGCCATCTGGCTGGCTGGCTGCGCGCTACTGCTGTTCTTCTTTCGCGACGATATCGGCGGAGCACCTTTCTCCGACCCCGATGATTACATGCGCCTCCAGCAGGTGCGCGACTGGATGGCGGGCCAGAGCTGGTTCGACGTCACCCAATACCGGATCAATCCGCCGCACGGCCTGCTGATGCACTGGTCGCGGCTGGTCGACCTGCCGCTCGCGGGCGCGATCGCGCTGCTGCGGCCGATCTTCGGCCCCGCGCAGGCGGAGGTCTATGCCTGCGCGATCGTGCCGCTGATCTCGCTCGGCCTCGCCGCGCTCGCCATCGCAGGCGTCGCGCAGCGGCTGATGGGGCGCGGCGTCGCGCTCGCCGCGATGGCCTTCTGCATGATCGCACCCGAACTGCTGTGGGCCGCGCGCCCGATGCGGATCGACCATCATGGCTGGCAGCTCGCCTGCGCCGCCGCGATGGCTTGGGCGCTGATCGGCAACCGCCGCCCGCGCCGCGCCGCGCTCGCCGGCCTGTTCGCCGCGCTGTGGATGCATATCTCTTTGGAGGGCCTGCCCTTCACCGCCGCGTGCGGCGCGTGGCTGGGCCTGCGCTGGATGATCCAGCCGGCCGACGAGCGCTGGCGCCTTCCCGCTTTCCTCGGCACGGCCGCCGTCACGAGCCTCGGCCTGTTCGTGGTCGCACATGGCGGCGCGCTGTTCGACCGCACCTTCTGCGACGCCGTCTCGCCCGTCCACATGGGACTGCTGACGGTGGCGGCGATCGGCTCCGCCCTCGCCTGCCGTATCGCGCCAACGCACTGGCTGGGGCGCGGCGCGATGCTGGGCGTCACGGCGGTGATCGCGGGCCTCGTCTACAAGCTCGGCGCGCCGCAATGCGCGGGCGGGCCGTTCGCGGCGCTCGATCCGCTGAGCTATCGGCTCTGGTATCTCGCCATCCCCGAAGGCCTGCCGATCTGGCGCCAGACCCCGCAAGCGGCGGCGCTCGCCATCGCCTATCCGCTGGTCGGCCTCGCCGGCTGCGTCGTCGGGTGGCGCCGCGCGGAGGACAAAGGTGCGTGGCTCGATCTCGGCGCACTGCTGATCGCCGCGACCGCCATCGCCGTGATGCTGATCCGCGCTTCCGCCTTCGCCAATGCGCTAGCGGTCCCCGCCGCACTCGCCTTCCTGCCGGCGGCCGGCGCGGCGATGAACCGCACCACCAACTCTCTGCTGCGCGTGCTGGCCGGTGCCGGTGCCGGGCTGCTCGCCTTTCCGCTGGCCATCGATCTGCTGGCGCTGGCGACCGTCCATACCGGCCACGCCGAGGACCATGCGCGCGGCGTCGCCATCGCCACCGCGCGCACCTGCATGGCGCCGGCCAACCTCGACCTGCTCGACCGGTTGCCGAAGAGCCTGTTCCTCACGCCGATGGACGAGGCGCCGGCGGTAATCGTCGACAGCCATCACGAGGCCGTCGCCAGCGGCTATCACCGCAATGTCGGCGTGATGCGCGACGTCCTCACGCTGTGGATGAGCGACGAGGCGCAGGCGCGCCGGCTGATCGCCGCGCATGCCGCGACCCACCTCTTCTTCTGCCCCGGTGATGCCGAGTTGCGGATGACCGCGCGCGAGGCGCCGCACGGTTTCGCCGCGCGCCTGATCGCCGGTTCGCCGCCCGCCTGGCTGCGCCCTGCGGCGGTTCCGGGCCTGTCGGCTGGCCGAGTCTACACGATCGCCCCCTGATCGCCGCTTGCCCCCGCCCACCGCGCCGGACTATCGCGGTACCGACCATGACCGAGCCCGAGACGTCCCCGCGTAGCACCTTCTGGGAGACGCGCGCCTTCGCCATCGCGATGATCGCGCTGGCGGCGGTGCCCCTGCTGCTGACGCCGATCCCGCCGCTCACCGATCTGATGGGCCATATGGGCCGCTATCGGGTGCAGCTCGATATCGGCTCCTCGCCCTACCTGTCGCATTATTACAAGTTCGACTGGGCGCTGATCGGCAATCTCGGCGTCGATCTGGTGATCGAGCTGCTCGGGCCGATCCTGGGGCTGGAGCCGGCGGTCCACCTCGTCGTGATGGCGATCCCGTGCATCATGGTGGCGGGCCTGCTGCTGCTGGCGCGCGAGATCCACGGGCGCGTGCCGCCCACCGCGATCTTCGCGCTGCCGCTCGCCTACGGCTATCCCTTCCAGTTCGGCTTCGTGAACTTCGCCTTCGCGATGGGGCTGATGCTGATCGCCTTCGCCTTCTGGCTGCGCATGGCGCGCACCGGACGGCTGAAGTGGCGGCCTTACATCTTCTTCGTGGTATCGTTCCTGCTCTGGGTAGCGCACACATTCGCCTGGGGCACGCTCGGCCTGCTCTGCTTCATCGCCGAAATGGTGCGCAACCGGAAAGCCGGCAAGCCGTGGTTCGAGAGCGGATGGCGGTCGGTCGTCGCCTGCCTGCCGCTGGCACCACCGGCGCTGCTGCTGCTGCCGTGGCGCGGCGGCTCCAGCCCCAAGGGCACGTTCGACTGGTTCGCCTGGTACTTCAAATGGATCTGGCTGCGCTCGGTGCTGCGAGAGCGCGTCGAGGCCTGGGACAAGCTCAGCGCGCTGCTCCTCTATCTGGTGGCGCTCTCCGGCCTCGTGTGGAAGCCGTGGCGCCGCTACGAGGCGACGCTGGGCATCGGCGCGGCGCTGCTGATCCTGGTCTTCATCTGCCTGCCGCGCGTCCTGCTGAGTTCGGCCTATGCCGACATGCGGCTGGTGCCCACCATGCTGGCGATCCTGATCCTGGCGCTGCGCCCGATCGCGGACCGGCGCATCGCTATCGGCGTCGCGGTGGCGGCGACCCTGTTCTTCGCCGGCCGCATCGCGATCTCGACGCTCGCTTTCCAGAAGTTCGAGCGCAATTACGCGACGCAGCTGCAGGCTGTCGATCACATCCCGATGGGCGCGCGAGTGATGGCGCTGACCAACACGCCGTGCCGTTCCGCCTGGTATTCATCGCGCATGGAGCATCTCTCCTCGATGGCGACGGTGCGGCGGCAGGCCTTCGTCAACGATCAGTGGGTAGCGCCCGGCGCGCAGCTGCTGCGCATCGATTATCCCCCCGCCGGCCGCTATTACAGCCACGACCCCTCGCAGATCGTCCGCCGCCCGGATTGCCGTGCGAGGAACGAGCCGATCCTCGAGATCGCGCTCGAATATTTCCCGCGCGATGCCTACGACTATGTCTGGATGATCGACATGCCGCGCAACCGCTGGCCGGTCGATTCGGACTTCGAGCCGGTGTGGGTCGGCAACCGCTTCGGGATCCTCTACAAGATCCGCCACCACCACCAGCCGGGTCAGGCGGGTTCGGCCACCGCCAGCAAGGACACGCCGAACGGCAACGGCCAGCGCGTCACCCAATAGCGCTCCGCCGCGAAGAGATGCTCCAGCACGCGGTTCAGCGGCGCCGGCGGCATCAGGCTGTCGTCGCTCCCCTCCCGCCCGAGCAGACGCCCCAGCAGGCGCGCACCCGCGATCGGCGGATAGAGCAGGGTGTTGAAGTGGCTCATGTGGCGGATGCGGAATCCGCCGGCGCGGAAGGCCGCGCGCAACGTCGCGGCGGTATAGCGGCGTTTGTGGTGATGGGCGACGTCATGCGCGCTCCATAGCCAGGGCGCGGCCGGCACGGTCAGCGCCATCCGCCCGCCGTCCGCCAGTTTCTCGTGCAGCACCTGCAACGATCCGACATCGTCCTCGATATGCTCCAGTACGTCGAGCAGCACGATCAGGTCGTAGCGATGATCGCGGATCTCGACCTGATCGGGCAGCATCCCGCCATCGACCGCGATACCCGCCCGGCGGCTGGCGAGCGCACGCGCCCAGGCATCGGGCTCGATCGCATCGAGCCGGCCGAAGCC
>BACX01000861.1 GCA_000333335.1 Sphingomonas-like bacterium B12
TGGCGTAATGCGTGTTGCGCATCCCCAGCATCTGCGCCTTGGCGTTCATCATCCGCGTGAAATTCTCTTCGGTGCCGCCCAGTTACGGCGATGTCGTTGGCCGACTTCACCGCGACCACCGAGATGGCGTTGTCGACGCTGATGCTCTGCCCGACCGCGAGACCGAGGCGCGACGGCTTCATCGATGCCGCGTGACGCGAGACCGGAACCGGATCGGTGAGCTTCAGCCGCCCGGATTCCAGCGCGTCGAACGTCAGATAGAGCGTCATCATCTTGGTGAGCGACGCGGGATGGCGCAGTTCGTCGGGCGCGTTGGCGTAGAGCACCTCGCGCGTGTTCGCATCGACCAGGAAGGCGGCGTAGCGCGGCGGCGCGGCATCGGCGGCGAGCGGCGTGAGCGCCGCGATCAGGGCCAGGCCAAGGGCGATCAGGCGCCGGGTCATCAAAGTCGTCCGTGTCACCGCGCGCTTGCCCATGCGCGGTGTGAAAGCTGAGTGTGCAAGTATCCGGCCCTGAACAACGAGGCAGAACGCCTCTTTCGGAATCATAGGCTTGCCGCCGACTCCCGCCAACTGTCTGCAGACTCGTTCGGGCGTTTTCCGTCAACGGACTGGCGCAGGGCCGATTTGCGGGCCGTCGCTCGATTCGCACACTTCCTCGCCCGGCCGGCGGGGGCGGGGACACGAGCGGGTAACCTTTTTGCCGCGCAAATCCTTGGTTTTCCGGGCGAGCGCGACGCGGCGGGCTTGCTTGTCACATACCCGTAACACGGGTTACCTAGAGGCGGTTTCAGCCGGAGGGGCAACACCGGCGTTGGAGACATGCATCATGTTCAAGACTTTCGTAGCAGCCGCGGGAGTGGCTGGTCTGCTGGCGTCTGCTGCGTCCGCCGCCGATATTTCGGGCGCGGGTGCGACCTTCCCTGCGCCGGTCTACGCCAAGTGGGCCGAGACCTATAAGGCGACCACCGGCACCGGCCTGAACTATCAGGCGATCGGTTCGGGCGGCGGCATCAAGCAGATCAAGGCGAAGACCGTCGATTTCGGCGCGTCCGACAAGCCGCTGAAGCCCGAGGATCTGGCCGCTGCCGGCCTCTACCAGTTCCCGACCGTGGTGGGCGGCGTCGTCCCCGTCGTGAACATCCCCGGCATCAACGCCGGCCAGATCAAGCTGACCGGCCCGATGCTGGCGGCGATCTTCTACGGCCAGATCAAGACCTGGGACGATCCGGTCATCGCCAAGGCGAACCCCGGCGTGAAGCTCCCCTCGATGCCGATCACCGTCGTGCACCGTTCGGACGGTTCGGGCACCTCGTTCCTGTTCACCTCCTACCTGTCGATGAAGAGCCCGGCCTGGGCCTCCAAGGTCGGTGCGTCGGACTCGGTGAACTGGCCGACCGGCCTCGGCGGCAAGGGCAATGACGGCGTTTCGGCCTTCGTGAAGCAGACGCCCGGCTCGATCGGGTACGTCGAATATGCCTACGCCAAGCAGAACAAGATGGCGTACGTGCTCGTGCAGAACAAGAACGGCAAGTATCCGGCGCCGACCGCGCAGGACTTCGCCGCCGCGGCCTCGGGTGCCAAGTGGGCGCAGGCTCCGGGCAACTACCTGCTCCTCCTCGATCAGCCGGGCGCGAACAGCTGGCCGATCGTCGGCGCGACCTTCATCCTGGTCTACAAGAACCAGGAGAATCCGGCCGCCGGCCAGCAGGTTCTGAAGTTCTTCGACTGGGCCTATAAGGGTGGTGACGCCGCCGCCGCGCAGCTGGATTACGTGCCGCTGCCGCTGCCGGTGAAGAACCTGATCCGCAAGCAGTGGACGACGAACGTGACCGCCGGCGGCAAGCCGGTCTACACGGGCAAGTAATCCACCGCTAAGTTACGGAGGCGGGGGTGCCCTGAAGGGTGCCCCCGCCGACGTGCCGACACCATACGACGGATAGGGCGCGGCATGAACGCCACCACGATGGACAGCGATACCGCGCCTCCGCGCGAAACGGCTCCGGGCCAGAGTGAGCTCAGCGAGACGATCTTCCGGGGCCTGTGCTTCGGCGCGGCGACCCTGCTGCTGGCGGCGCTTGCCGGCGTGGTGATCAGCCTCGCGATCGGCGGCTGGCCCGCCTTCAAGCAGTTCGGCTTCGGCTTCTTCACCTCGTCCGCCTGGGATCCGGTGCAGGAGAATTACGGCGCCGCCGGCCCGATCGTCGGCACGATCGTCACCTCGGTGCTGGCGCTGATCATCGCGCTGCCGCTGGCGACCGGCGTCTCCGTCTTCCTCGTCGAATTCTGCCCGCGCAACATCGCCAAGCCGATCGCGGTGGCGGTGGAGCTGCTCGCGGGCATCCCGTCCATCGTCTACGGCATGTGGGGCCTGTTCGTGCTGGCGCCGTGGTTCGCAGCCCATGTCCAGATGCCGCTGATGATGGACGCGGCCAACCTGCCGGACTGGCTCTCCGCGCTGGTTGCGGGCATCCCCAACGGCGCCAACATCTTCACCGCCTCGCTGATCCTCGCGATCATGATCCTGCCGTACATGTCGGCGGTGTTCCGCGAGCTGCTGCTCACCATTCCGTCGCAGGTGCGCGAGGCCGCCTACGGGCTCGGATCGACCAATTTCGAGGTCGTCTCGAAGGTGATGATCCCTTACGTCCGCCGCGGTGCCGTCGGCGTCGTGATGCTGGGTCTCGGCCGCGCGCTTGGCGAGACGATGGCGGTCACCTTCATCATCGGCAATTCGCACGGCTTCCCGCACTCGCTGTTCGACAGCGGATCGACGATCGCGTCGACCATCGCCAACGAATTCGCCGAGGCCACGTCGGACATGCACACCGCCGCGCTGATCGCGCTGGGCCTCGTGCTGTTCATCCTGACCTTCGCGGTGCTGGCCGTCGCCCGCCTGCTGCTCGCCAGCGAAAAGCACTGAGGAGAGACTGATGGACCGCGCTCTCCGCCGCAAGATCACCAACAGCGTCTTCATCGGCCTTTGCGGTGCCGCGACGCTGGTGGCTCTCGCCTTCCTCGTCATGATCCTCTGGTCGCTGGTGGCCAAGGGCTTCGGCGGGCTGGATGCCAAGATCTTCACGATGACGCAGCCGGCGCCCGGTTCGCCCGGTGGCCTGCTCAACGGCATCCTCGGATCGATCATGATGTGCCTGCTCGGCATGGTGCTGGCGGTGATCGTCGGCATCCTCGCCGGCACCTGGCTCGCCGAATATGGCGGCAAGACCGCCTACGGCCAGGTCGTTCGCTTCCTGAACGACGTGCTGCTCTCGGCGCCGTCGATCCTGGTCGGCCTGTTCGTCTACGAGATCCTGGTGAAGCCCTTCCACGGCTTCTCGGGCTATGCCGGCGGCGTCGCGCTCGGCCTGCTCGCCGTGCCGATCGTGACCCGCACCACCGAGGACATGCTGACGCTCCAGCCCAACACGCTGCGCGAAGCGGGCATGGCGCTGGGTGCCGGCCGTGGCTTCGTGATCCGCTCGATCATCTGGAAGGCGGCGGGCGCGGGCCTGTTCACCGGTGGCCTGCTCGGCTTCGCGCGCATCTCGGGCGAGACGGCGCCGCTGCTGTTCACCTCGCTCGGCAACCAGTTCGTGAACCTGAAGATGTCCCAGCCGATGGGCAGCCTTCCGACCACCATTTTCCAGTTCGCGCTTTCGGCCTATGACGACTGGCAGCGCCTCGCCTGGGTGGGCGCGCTGCTGATCGCGGTCGCCGTGCTTGCCGTCAACATCGTTGGGCGCCTCGTCGCCCGGGAGACCCACCGCCCATGAACGACGTCGCCACCCCCATCGTCACGCGCGATCCCGAGGCGCCGATCATGGTCCGCCCGACTGGCGACCTCGTGCTCGAAGCGCGCCAGCTCGATTTCTTCTACGGCAAGTCGCAGTCGCTCTACGGCGTCGACCTCCCGATCGAACGCAACAAGATCACCGCGCTGATCGGCCCGTCGGGCTGCGGCAAGTCGACCCTGCTGCGCACGCTCAACAAGATCTACGATCTGTATCCGGGCCAGAACGCGACCGGCCGCATCCTGCTCGACGGCAAGGATCTGCTGACCGACCGCGCCAGCGTCGGCCGCCTCAAGGCGCGCGACGGCGACGTGGCGCTGGAGCCGGCCAATCTCGACACCTCCGCGCTGCGCGCGCGCATCGGCATGGTGTTCCAGAAGCCGACGCCCTTCCCGATGTCGATCTACGACAACGTGGCGTTCGGCGTCCGCCTCTACTTCAAGAAATCCAAGGCGGAGATGGACCAGATCGTCGAGCGCTCGCTGCGCCGCGCCGCTTTGTGGGACGAGGTGAANGACAAGCTCAACTCGTCCGGCCTCGGCCTGTCGGGCGGCCAGCAGCAGCGCCTGTGCGTCGCGCGCGGCATCGCGGTGGAGCCGGAAGTGCTGCTGCTCGACGAGCCGGCCTCGGCGCTCGATCCGGTGTCGACCGCCAAGCTCGAAGAGACGCTGATGGAGCTGCGCGACGATTTCTCGATCGTCATCGTCACGCACAACCTGCAGCAGGCGGCGCGTATCTCGGACTATACCGGCTTCATGTTCCTCGGCCGGATGATCGAGTTCCGCCCGACGGCCGAGCTGTTCGAGCGCCCGCAGAGCACCCGCACGCGCGACTACGTGACCGGCCGCTTCGGCTGATCGCACTCCTGCGGGGTTATGCCCCGCAGGATTCTCGTACCACCAGATCGGTCGCGAGCCGTTCCGGCTCGTGATCGGGATGGTCCGACAGCACGCGCGCGACGAGCATCCGGCCCGCGCCGGCGACATCTTGCCGCACCGTCGTGAGCGCTGGCGACGACAGGCGGCTGAGCAGCATGTCGTCATAGCCGACCACCGACACGTCCTGCGGCACCGACAGCCCGGCACGACGCAGCGCGCGAATGGCGCCGAGCGCGATCAGATCGCTCGATGCGACCACGCCGTCGAACGCGACATGGCGGCGCAGCAGCCGTCCCACCGCCGCTTCGGCCGATTCCAGCTCGAAATCGACGGGCACGACCAGCCGGGGATCGACCGCCAGCCCGGCCTCCTCCAGCGCCTCGGTATAACCCTGGCGGCGCTGCATCGTCTCGAGGTCCGATCCGCCGAGAAACAGGATCGCCCGGCGCCCCAACCGCGCGAGATGCGCGGTGGCACGGCGGCCGCCCTGCACGTTGTCCGAACCGATCGAGCAGTAACGCTGCCCCGGCATCTGCGCGCCCCACACCGCGAACCGCGCGGGCGTGTCGGCCAGCCGGTTGAAGGCGTCGTGCAGCGTACTCTGGCCGAGGAAGATCACGCCGCTCGCCCGGCTCGTCGTCGTCGCATGGACGAGATCGTCGTAGCTGGTCGGCGAGATGTGGCTGACCGTGAAGTCGCAGTCCCGCGCGCGCGCCGCCTCGCCGATGCTGGCCAGCAGTTCGAGGAAGAAGGGGTGGGAGAGGGGCAGCGGCCCGCTCTTCACGTGCGGCGTCACGATCGCGATCGACCCTTCCGCGCCGATCGGACTTGCCGGCATGGTCATGCGGAAGGGGTAGTTGTGCTCGCGTGCCAAGGCCCAGATGCGCTGCTTGGTGCGCGCCGAGATCAGGGGCTGGTCGTTCAGCGCGCGCGAGACGGTCGAGACCGAGACCCCCGCCAGCTTCGCCAGATCCTCGAGCGTCGTATTGCCGTTGCTACCGTTGCCCATCGCGCTCAGTCTGGTTCTTGGCCGTGCGGCCGGTTAGGACATGGACAGCCCGCCTTTGCAAGCGAGCGGGCCGGGGGAGAACGGATTGCCGAACGAGGCGGCGCCGCCACGGCTGAGCCGGGCACGCATCTGGAACATGTGCTGCGGGCTGTTCGGCGTGCAGGTCGTCTGGGGCCTGCAGAACGTCAACACCAGCCGCATCTTCCAGACGCTCGGCGCCCATGTCGAGGGGCTGGCGATCCTTTGGATCGCGGCGCCAGTCACTGGCCTCGTCATCCAGCCGCTGATCGGGCACATGAGCGACCGCACCTGGGGGCCGCTCGGGCGCAGGCGCCCCTATCTGCTGGGCGGCGCCCTGCTCACCGCGCTGGCGCTGCTGGCGATGCCCAATGCCGGCACGATCTGGATGGCGAGCCTGGCGCTGTGGCTGCTCACCGCCTCGATCAACGTCGCGGCCGAGCCGTTCCGCGCGCTGGTGGCGGACAATCTGCCCGAGGCGCAGCGGACCACCGGCTTCGCGGTGCAGACCTTCTTCATCGGATCGGGCGCGGTGCTCGCCTCGGCTCTGCCGTGGATGCTGGCGCACTGGGTCGGCATCGCGACGGTCGCGCCGCCGGGCGTGCTGCCGCCGACGGTGCGCATCGCCTTCTACATCGGCGCGGTCTTCCTGATCGGCGCCGTGCTGTGGACGGTCGCGACCACCACCGAGCGCCCGCCCGAGCAGATCCACGCGGACCGGCCTCATGTTCCCGCCGTGCCGACCCGCGAGGGCGCGACGACCCTGATCCGTAGCGGCATCGTCTGGATATTCGCCGGCCTCGCGATCGGCGGTTCGCTCACGCCGAGGGGCTGCGGCGCGGCATCTACATCGTCGCGATACTCGCCGTGCTGTTCGGCATGGCGCAGTTGGTCGCGGTGCGCCTCCGGCGTCGCGGCGGTGCCTCGATCGGGGTGCTCGAGATCGTCGAGGATATCCTGCACATGCCGCCGGTGCTGAAGCGGCTCGCGGTGGTGCAATTCTTCACCTGGTTCGGGCTGTTCGCCATGTGGGTCTATACCGTGCCCGCCATCGCGGCGGACCATTATGGCAGCGCCGATCCCGCCACCGCCGCCTACAATGCCTGCGCCGACTGGGTGGGGGTGCTGTTCGCCGGCTATAACGGCGTCGCCGCGATCGTCGCGCTGGCGCTGCCCCTGTTCGCCGCGCGAATCGGCCGGCCGAGGCTCCACGCCGCCGGCCTGCTGCTCGGCGGGCTGGGGTTGCTGGGGTTCGTCGTCATCGCCGATCCGGCGTGGCTGTGGCTGCCGGCGGTGGGGATCGGCTGCGCCTGGGCCTCGATCCTGTCGACGCCCTACGCCATGCTGTCCGACGCGCTGCCGCCACACAAGATCGGCGTCTACATGGGCATCCACAACATCTTCCTGGTGCTGCCCCAGCTTGTCGCCGCGACGATGCTGGATGTCCTCGTCGCCCGCGTCTTCCACAGCCATGCGATCTATGCGCTCGGCCTCGCGGCCGCGTCGCTGTTCGTGGCCGCGATCGCGGCGCTCGCTGTGCCGGATAGGCCCGCGCGCGGCTAGATTCGCCTCTTCACGACCATCCTCTGTGGCAGCACCGATCCGCATGATGCCTCGTTATGCAAAAATTTGCATTGAGTTGCGATGATTCGGCAGAAGTGTCAATCTGATACGCATCGTGGGCGGAGGTCTTGGGTCGCCGTCTCTATTGTGAAACTCGATCATATATTTGATAAATGGCGATATTTGTATCTTTGATCGACCCACTTGCAATCTTCTGCAAAACGACGCAAAAATGCGCAAAGAGGGAATGGTCAGCGATCCATCAGCGGTCGCGGCCAAGGGAGGATGTAATGGGGAAGGATCGGGCCGAGGCCCTGCGCGCCGCGCTTTTCGATATTTTCACTTTCTAGGCGTCGCCGTTCGGCGCGGCGAGCGGTCGCGCCCCGGCATCATAATCGAAAGCCCCGCAGGGACGGGGCGCAATGAGGGGATTGTTCATGGGGGACAGGATTTCGAGCCGCAGCCTGGGTCTGCGCGGCGGTGCATCGCTCGCGGTGCTGGCGGCGCTGGGCTTCACGATGGCCGCGCAGGCGCAGGACGCGCCGCCGGTCGATGCGGGTAGCGCGACCACCGGCCAGCCCGGCGCGGTCACCAGCACGCCGCCGCAAGCCCAGCAAACCTCCACCGGTAGCGCCGCCGAGGGCCAGGCCGCCGATGCCGCGCCGGGCAAGGAGATCGTCGTCGTCGGCGTGCGCGGCGCGCTCAGTTCGGCGCTCAACATCAAGAAGAATGCCGACACCTTCGTCGATTCGATCACCGCGACCGACATCGGCGCTTTCCCCGACAAGTCGGTGTCGGAGGCACTGCAGCGCGTGCCGGGCATCACCGTCAATCGCCTCCAGTCGAACGATGACAGCACCCATCCCTCGGGCGAGCCGACCGGCGTGCTGATCCGCGGCCTGACGCAGGTCCGCACCGAGTTCAACGGGCGCGACAGCTTCTCGGCCGACGCTTCGCGCGGGCTCAATTTCAACGACATCTCGCCCGAACTGATGGCCGGCGTCGACGCCTACAAGAACCAGACGGCCGAGATGATCGAGGGCGGCATCGCCGGCACCGTCAACCTGCGCACCCGCCTGCCGTTCGACACCGACGGTCAGGTGATTTCGGCCAACGCCAAAGCGGATTACGGCAGCCGTCCAAGAAGTGGACCGGCGAGCATTCGGGCATCTATCCAACGTTTTCCCCACCCCGATCGGCAAGATCGGCATCCTCGGCGATTACGCTTATTCGCACGTTGTCACGCGCACCGAGAGCGTGATCATGGATCGCATCGATACCTATTGCTCGGGCGGCTATCTGGATTCGTCGGGCAAGGCGATCGTCGGATCGGACGGCAGCGTGCCCTGCACCTCCAATCCGTTCGGCGGCACCGGCTGGGCCTATGTGCCGGATGGCATCCGCTACTCGCAGGTCGATTACGATCGTACCCGCCGGGGCCTCGCGCTCGCCGCGCAGTACGAGAACAATGCCGGCAATCTGCGCGCGACCGTGCAGTATACCAATTCCAAATATCACAATGCCTGGCTGGAGCGGGCGAGCCACGTCATCTTCGACGGCAACGCCTACGGCACATCGTCCTTCAACCCACGCGGCGGCACGATCCTGCAGCCGGCGCCGGGCACTGGCGCCTTCACCTTCGATTCCAGCGGCAACATCGTGTCGGGCACCTTCACCCACCCGACCGGCGACTGGCGCGGCGGCAGCACCGCCGACTATATCGACGACGGTTCGGCCGTGCCGGGCCTGCCCTTTGTCAATTATTGCGGCGCCGGTTCCGCCTGCACCACGCAGCAGGAGGGGATGTATTTCCAGAACGAGGCGCGCAACTTCAATCATCGCGAAGGCACGCAGGATCTGTCCGCCAACATCAAGTGGGACGCGACCGACCGGCTGCACTTCAATTTCGACGGCCAGTATATCAAGGCCAACGTCCATAATAATGACATCCTGGTCGCCACCAGCTCGATGGCGAACATGCAGTATAGCGTGAACAAGGACGGCACCCCGTCGGTCACGCTGCTGCCCGGCTCCAACGTCAATTATGCCGATGGCGGCCTCGCCAATCCGCACAATTACTGGATGCCGTTCATTCAGGGTCATCGCGAGGACGACAACGCCAAGGAACTCGCACTGCGCGCCGACGCGCAATATGATTTCGACGATGCCGGCGGCTGGCTGGACTCGCTGAAGGTCGGCGTGCGCTATGCCGATCGCAAACAGACGGTGCGCTATTCCACCTACAACTGGACGCCGATCGCGGCGCCGTGGAACTGCAACGGGCCGGGCTTCAACATCGATAACACGTCGGCTGCGCCCTATCCGGCCGCCTGCGGCCATGCCGGCGACTTCCAGGGCTATGGCGCCGGGATCTGGGAATCGACCAGCCTCGGCAACGGCTTCTACGGCAGCGGCACCTATCCGAACGGCGATCTGGTCTATCTGAAACGCGCCACGCTGAAGGATTATGACGGGCTGATCTCCGCGCTCGGCGGGGCCGCCACCAACTCGCCGATCGCGCCGGGCTATACCGGCATCTGCGACCGTGCCGGCACCACCAACTGCTATCTGCCGTCCGAGATCATGCACATCCGCGAGCAGACCGCGGCGGCCTATGCGATGCTGAAGTTCGGCGGCAATTCGACGACGATCTTCGACGGCATCACCGTGCAGGGCAATGTCGGCGTCCGCGCCGTCAAGACCTGGGACAAGAGCGACGGCCAGATCGGCTTCCCCGATGCGACCACCACCTTCGCCGGCCTCGCGCCGTGCGACACGCCGCTGAGCGGGACGAGCATCGTCAATCCGTCCTGCTACCTGACCGACGCGGTGCGCGCTTTCGCATCGGGGGGCGGCACGCCGAACAGCCTGAAGGCCAGCCACATGAACTGGCTGCCGAGCTTCAACGTCCGCTTCGGCCTGGACAGCAAGAACTTCGTCCGCTTCGGCTATTCGCGTGCGATGTCGCGGCCGGATATCGGCCTGCTGCGCAACTACGTGATGATCAACGCGCCGCTGATCGATACCACCGCGACCTCGCCCTACATCGTCTACACCGATCCCAACGCCCCGCACACGGCGGCGAACGTGAAGGGCTACAACTTCGTGTTCCGGGCGGAATCGGGCTATGGCGGGCTGAAGCCGATCACCGCCGACCAGATCGACCTGTCGTTCGAGCGCTACATGGCGCACGGCGCGGCGTTCACGATCGACGCCTTCTTCAAGAAGCTCAACGGCAGCATCGCCTATGGCGAGTTCGCCCGCGACTTCACGAACAACGGCGCGACCCAGACGGTCATCCTGCGCGGCCCGCGCAACGAGGATGGCGGCGGCAAGCTGATGGGCTTCGAGGCCAATTACCAGACCTTCTTCGATTTCCTGCCCGGCCTGCTGTCCGGCCTCGGCATCCAGGCCAACTACACCTACGTCCACCAGTCCGGCATCCACAATTCCAACCTGGTGACGGCGGGCGCGCTGACCGACGGCGGCACCGGCGCCTTCGGTGCGGGCGTCACCGTCAACGGCGTGACCTCGACGATCGACTCGCACAAGCTGGCGGGCATCTCGACCCACACGTTCAACGTCGTCGGCCTGTACGAGAAGGGGCCGGTCGGCTTCCGCCTCGCCTACAACTGGCGCTCGCGCTACCTGACGGACAATCTCGATTGCTGCATCGGCCTGCCGGTGTTCCAGAAGGCCGCCGGCTTCCTCGACGGATCGATCCGCTTCTCGCCGTGGAAGTTCATCGAATTCTCGATCGAGGGCACCAACCTGCTGGGCACGACGACCGTCTATCAGCAGCAGATCTTCGGCGACTCCCCGTCCACGCCCGGTGCCAAGCCGGTCTACAGGGACGCGAACTGGAGCCGGGTGGACCGTCGCTTCCAGTTCGGAGCCCGCGTGAAGTTCTGATAACTCCCCTGGAGGACTGGCGCCGTCGTTCACCGGCGGCGCCATTTTTCCCCCGAGGACGAGGCGGATGCAGCAAGAGCGCGGATCGGCAACACCGCTGAGGATCGTGATCGTCGGCGGCGGCACGGCGGGGTGGATGACCGCCGCCGGCCTCTCGCGCCTGCTCGATCCGCGCGACCATGCCGTCACGCTGATCGAATCCGACGAGATCGGCACCGTCGGCGTCGGCGAGGCGACGCTGCCGCACATCAAGACCTTCAACGACATGCTCGGGCTGGACGAGGCCGAGTTCATGGCCGCGACGCAGGCGAGCTTCAAGCTGGGCATCGAGTTCGCCGGCTGGACCCGTGACGGCGATCGCTACATCCACCCCTTCGGCACCTTCGGTGAGCCGTGGGCGGGCGTCGACTTTCAGCATCACTGGGCGCGCGCGAAGCTGGCGGGGCGCGAGGTCGCGCCGTTGCAGGCGTACAGCTTCGCTGTTGCGGCGTGCCGGGCCGATGCGTTCGCGTTTCCCGATGCCGATCCGAAGTCGATCCGATCGACCTTCGCCTATGCCTATCATTTCGACGCCTCGCTCTATGCCGCGTACATCCGACGCTGGGCGACGGCGCGCGGCGTGCGGCGGATCGAGGGGCTGGTGCTCGACGTCGCGCGCGATGCCGACACCGGCCATGTCCGCGCGCTGACGCTGAAATCGGGCGAGACGATCGAGGGCGACCTGTTCGTCGATTGCAGCGGCTTCCGCTCGCTGCTCGTCGGCCAGACGATGGGGGTGGG
The DNA here is from genome assembly GCA_000333335.1 of Sphingomonas-like bacterium B12. Lineage (GTDB taxonomy): Bacteria > Pseudomonadota > Alphaproteobacteria > Sphingomonadales > Sphingomonadaceae > Solisphingomonas. The sequence goes on from BACX01000861.1 coordinate 11,951, forward strand.
CTGGCAGGACTGGAGCGAGTGGCTCCCCTGCGACCGCGCGTGGGCAGCACCTTGCGAGCGGGACGGGCCGTTCACGCCCTACACCCGCGCCACCGCGCGCGAGGCCGGGTGGATGTGGCGCATCCCGCTCCAGCATCGGGTCGGCAACGGCTACGTCTTCTCCAGCCGCTTCTGCGACGAGGAGCGGGCGCTCGACACGATGCTGGCGCATCTCGAAAACCCGCAGCTCGCCGATCCCCGCCTGCTGCGTTTCCGCGCCGGGCGGCGCGAGCGGATGTGGGACGGCAATTGCGTCGCCATCGGGCTGGCGGGCGGTTTCCTCGAGCCACTGGAATCGACCAGCATCTTCCTCGTCCAGGCGGCGGTGACCGATCTCGCCAACCTGATGCCGGTGCCGGGCCGCGCGATCGATCCGCGCCTCGCCGCCGAATTCAACCGGCTCTCGGCGATCCAGTATGACCGCGTGCGCGACTTCCTGGTGCTCCACTACATCGCCAATGCGCGCGAGGGGGAGCCGCTGTGGGATCACCTGCGCACCATGGCGCTGCCCGACACGCTCGCGCACAAGATCGCGCTGTTCGAGGAGAGCGCTGCGGCGCCGAGCTACCGATATGGCCTTTTCTCGAGGGATAGCTGGCTGTCGGTGCTGATCGGGCAGGGGATCGAGCCGAAGGGCTATGGCCGCCTCGCCGATCGCCTGCCGCTCGATGTGCTGGAGGCGAGGCTCGCCGACCTGCGCGCGCGGATCGATGCCGGAGTGGCCATGATGCCCGCGCATGAGGATTTCATCGCGGGCTATTGTGCTGCCCGCCGCGCCGAAGGCGTGCCGGCATGAGCGTCGTCGCTGCCGTCGTCGTCGCGGGGCGGGACGCGCCGCTGTGGCTCGCCGCCGCGACGATCCGGCAGGCGCTGGCGCCCGCCGGGGTGGCGGTGCATGCGGTCGAGCTGCCGAGCGCGCTCGCGCCGGGCGATGTCCATGCGACACAGCCCGCGCTGGAGGCGCTGCACGGCCGGCTGGGCATCGAGGAGAGCGTGCTGCTGCGGCTGACCGGCGGTGCCTTTTCGCAGGGTCTCAACATCGTCGATGCGGTCGGGCAGGCGCCCCCCTTTCTGATCCCCTTCGGTTGCATCGGCACGCGGATCGAGGGGCAGGATTTCTTCGCTTTCTGGCTGAAGGCGCGGCGCCTCGGCCTCGACGTCGCGCTGGAGCATTTCTCGCTCGCCGCCGCCGCCGCGCGGCAGGGGCGCATCCTGTTTCCCAACGATGCGACCGAAGCCTTTGGCCGCAGCGATTACGGCTACAACCTGCCGGCCATTCCCTATGCGCGCAGCCTGAAGGCGCTTACCGCGCATCTCGGCGTCGAAATCCATGAGGCTTCTTTCGTCCAGGCCGAGCATGGCGAAGAGGGTATCGTCGCGCTGCTCCTCGAAGGCGATCGGCGGATCGAGGGCGACCTGTTCGTCGATGCGGGCGCGGGCCTGCCGTCCGACCGACCGCGGGAAAGCATGCGGGGGGCGTTCCCGGTCGATCGGGTACTGACCGCGGCCGGCCCGCGTTTCGCATCGGTGCCGGCCTATGCGGAACTGCGCGCGGGTGAGGGCGGCTGGACGGCCCTCTATCCTGCCACCGGGCATACTCACGTGCTGCATGCTTGGTCGAGCGCGCATCGTGGCGAGGAGGACGCCGTGCGCGACACGGCCGCCATCTCCGGCCTGCCACTCGACGCGATCACGATCCGGCGGATCGATCCCGGTCGCGCGGCCGATCCTTGGGTAGGCAATTGCGTCGCGATCGGCGAGGCGGCCTGCACGCCCGATCCAGTTTTCGATGTCGGCCTGCATCTGGCCCAGCTCGGACTGGTGCATCTGCTCGCCTGCTTCCCGGCTTCGCGCAGCCATGCCGCACAGCGCGCCGAATATAATCGGATCATGCGCTCGGCGACCGACCGGGTGCGCGACTTCCAGTCAGCCTTTTACGCAACCAGCCGGCAGCCTGGCCCTTTCTGGGATGACGCGCGTGCCGCCGCCCGCTCGCCCGATCTGGACCATATGCTCGCCACCTTCGCCGCGCGGGGCGAGATCGCGCCGTTCGAGGACGAGAGCTTCGTGCCGGACAGCTGGCGCGCATTGCTGATCGGGCAGGGGCTCGTTCCCGAAGGCTGGCTGCCGCCGATCGACCGCACCGATCCGGCCGTCATCAAAGACCAGTTCCGTTCGATGCTCGGTTTCGTGCGCGATCATGTATTGCGCCAGCCCACCCATGACGATCTGCTTCGCCAGATCGCGCATGGCCCATGATTTTTCAGGAGATATCTGCGTGATGAAGCGTGTTTCGGGCTGGGCGCTGGCGTGCGCGATGGTGGCGGCCGGCGCGACGGCGGCTCTGGCGCAATCCGCCCCCGCCGTGACCGCGCAGGCGGCGCGCGTGACGCCGGTCGCGGGCGGCGTCGAGGTCCGTCGCGGCGCGGCGGTGATGCGGATCGTCGCCCTCACCGACGCGATCCTGCGCGTCCGCATCGCGCTGGACGGCCGCTTTCCCGAGGATGCGAGCTGGGCGGTGGACGCGGCGACGCGGGCGAAGCACGCGACCGTGACGGCTGCGCCGGACGGCTTCGCCACGGCGTCGCTGCGCGTCCATGTCGATACGCGGAGCGGCGCACTCACCGTCACCGATCCGCAGGGGCGGGTCATCTCGCAGGACGCGGCGCGCCCGCTCGCGCTCGACGGCACGGCCTTCACCGTCGCCAAGCGGCTGCCGCTGACCGAGCATATCTTCGGCCTCGGCGACAAGACCGGCGGCGCGCTCGATCGGCGCGGCATGTCCTATGTCGACTGGAATACCGATGCCTATGGGTTCAGCAGTTCGACCGACCCGATCTACAAGTCGATCCCCTTCTTCCTCGGCGTCGGCGGGGAGGGGGGCAGCTACGGCATCCTGTTCGACAATACATACCGCGCATGGTTCGATTTCGGCCACAAGGACGCCGATACGCTGACCTTCGGCGCGCCAGACGGGCCGATCGACTATTACGTCATCGCCGGGCCGAGCACCGCCGAGGTCGTCCGCCGCTACACCGATCTCACCGGCAAGGCGCCGCTGCCGCCGCTCTGGTCGCTCGGCTACCAGCAGTCGCGCTACTCCTACATGGATGATGCCGAACTGCGCGGCGTCGCCGCGCGGCTGCGGAGCGACCGGGTGCCGACCGACGTGCTGTGGCTCGACATCGACTTTCAGGATCGCAACCGTCCCTTCACCGTCAACACCACGGCCTTTCCCGATTTCGCCCGCACGATCGGCGACCTCAAGAAAGACGGCTTCCAGACCGTCACCATCGCCGACCTCCATGTCGCGGCGGCGGCCAACCAGGGCTACGCGCCCTACGATCAGGGCATGGCCGGCCACCATTTCGTCCGCGACGCCGGCGGGCAGACCTATGTCGGCGAGGTGTGGCCCGGTCCGTCGGTCTTCCCCGATTCACCGACGCCGCCGCGCGCAAATGGTACGGCACGCTGTTCCGGTCGCTCACCGACGCGGGTGTCGCCGGCATCTGGAACGACATGAACGAGCCGTCGGTGTTCAAGACGCCGACCGCGACCATGCCGCTCGACAATATCCACCACGTCGCCAGCGACGACTTCGCCCCCCGCGACGCCAGCCATGCCGAGATCCACAACGTCTACGGCATGGAGAATACGCGCGCGACCTACGAGGGGCTGCTGACGCTGCGCCCCGACGAGCGGCCCTTCGTGATGACGCGCGCGAGCTACGCCGGCGGCCAGCGCTACTCCGCCACATGGACGGGCGACAACAGCGCGACCTGGGATCATCTGAAACTCGCGATCCACCAGGTGATCAACCTCGGCCTTTCGGGCTTCTCGTGGAGCGCGAACGACGTCGGCGGCTTCACCGGCGGCCCCAGCCCGGAGCTGCTGACCCGCTGGTTCGAGATCGCGAGCTTCATGCCGATCTTCCGCGATCATGCCGCCAAGGACACGCCGCGCGCCGAGCCGTGGGTCGACGGGCCGGAGCATCTCGCCATCCGCCGCCGCTTCGTGGAGGAGCGCTATCGGCTGATGCCCTATCTCTACGCGCTGGCGGACGACAATGCGCGCACCGGCGATCCGATCATGCGCCCGGTCTTCTACGATTATCCCGATGCGATCCATGCGACCTGCGATCAGGGCATGGCCTTCACGCTGGGTCGCGACCTGCTGGTGGCACCGCCACCGCATCCGGAATCGCCGCAGAAATACGACGTCTGTCTGCCCCAGGGAGGGTGGTACGATTACTGGACGGGCCTGCCCGTCTCGCAGGGTAAGGCCGATCAGGGCGGTGGGCCGGTGCAGGCGGCCGCGCAGACGATGATGGATGCGCCCTCCGGCGGCACCAACGTCACCGAAACGCCGAAGCTCGATCGGCTGCCGGTGTTCGTGCGCGCCGGCGCGATCGTGCCGCGCCAGCCGCTGGTCCAGAGCACCTCTGAAATCCCGCAGGGGCCGCTGTCGATCGACGTCTATCCGGGGCCGGACTGCACTGGCACGCTCTATGCCGACGACGGTCACAGCCTCGATTACCAGCGTGGCTCGTTCTACCGCCGCACGATCCGCTGCACCCGCGATGCGCAGGGGCTGAAGATCAGCATCGCGGCGGTGGACGGGCGGTTCGTACCGTGGTGGAGGCAGATCGCCGTCACCGTCCATGGCGCGACGGCAGGGGGCACCGTGTCGCTCGACGGCCGCAAGCTGCCGTCGAGCTTCGATGCTGCCGGGCAGCGGCTGTCCTTCCAGTTCGGCGAGCAGCGCGGCGCGCGGGACATCGCGATCGCGCAGTAAGGTCGCGTCAGGCGCGCAACCCCAATGCGCGCTCCACCGCCTCGACGTAGCTCGGGCCGACCTGCACGGCGGTGCCGTCGGCGAGGATCAGCGACATGGTGCGGCCTTCGTGGCGGATCTCGCCGACACGCGAAGGCCGCACGAAGGCCGAGCGGTGGACGCGGATCAGCGCGGTACCGGCCAGCTTCTCCTCCAGCATCGCCATCGTCGCGCGCAGCATGTGGCTGCGCAGCTCCGTGTGGAGCAGCACATAGTCGCGCGCCGCCTCGATCCAGTCGATCGTCTCGATCGGCACGCGGCGCTGGCCGTGCCGTTCGGGCACCCAGATTTCGGGATCGGGGGGCGGCGGGGGCGGGGCGGTTCCCAGGCCGCCGCGCAGACCCTGCACCTCGGCCTCCAGCCGATCGGCGCGCGCGGCGACGTCGTGGAGCAGGCGGCGGCGCCGCGCCCGCTCGGTGGCGACGCGCAGGCGATCGAACCGCACCGGCTTCAGGATATAGTCGGCCGCCTCCAGATCGAAGGCGTCGGGGGCATAATGTTCGTGCGCGGTGACGAAGATCACCTCCGGCCGGGGATCGACCGCGATGTCCGACGCGGTGCGCAAGCCGTTGCGGCCCGGCATTTGGATGTCGAGGATGACGAGATCGGGGCGCAGTTCCTCGATCATGCGGATGGCGCTGTCGCCGTCGCGGGCCTCGCCGACGACATCGGCATTCTCGATGTCGTCGAAGAACACCCGGAGCCGGTCGAGTGCCAGTTGCTCATCATCGACCAGCAGGATGCGCATCACACCAGCTCCCGCCGCAGGGCATCGAGCGGCAGGCGCATCGTGGCGCGGAAACCCTGTCCGTTGGCATGGACGTGCAACGACGCCCGCCCGCCGAACAGGGCGTCGAGGCGCTGGTGGATGGTGGCGATCGACGCCTCTGCCGGATCGATCCCGCGACCGCCGATACGGGCGTCGTCGCTCACCGACAGGCGCAGCCACACATCGTCCTCGATGGCGGCCTCTACGGTCACGGTAACGGGGTCCGTCACGATATCGACGCCGTCGCGCACGGTGATGTCGATCAGCGGCTGGAGCAGCAGCTTGGGCATCGGCAGGCTGGCGGCATCGGGTTCGCAGCCGACGCACGGGACCAGTCGCTCGCCGAAGCGCGCGCTTTCGATCTCCAGATAGTCCTCGACCAGCGACAACTCGCTGTCCACCGCGCCGAAGCGGTGGGCGTCCTGCCCCAGCGAAGCGCGCAGGAAGGTGGAGAGGCGGCCGAGCAGATCGTCCGCCTCGTCGTTGCGGCGGGTGACGACGAGGCCCGAGATGACGTTCAGCGTGTTGAACAGGAAATGCGGGCTGAGCTTGGCGAGCAGCGCGTCGATCTCGGCCTGCCGACTGGCGGCGACGAGGCTGGCGAGCTGGCGCTCCTGCCGGCGGGAGCGGCGGCGCGAATAGGAAAGCTGGAACAGGGCCAGGTTGATCGCGAACACCGCGCCATAGCGGAAGGCGCGATCATAGCTGTGCGCGAGATCGTGCGGCACCGCCGACCAGGACAGGCTGACATGGGCGATCACGAAATGGGTGTAGACGAGGTCGAAGGCCAGCTGACCGACGACGATCAGCATCAGCTCCGCGATCAGCAGGGTGCCGCGCAGCACCGGCGGCAGGCCCAGGGTCGCGCGGAACACGATGAACAGCGGCACGGCGAGCAGCATCGAGACCGGGATCGTCGCGCAATCCAGCAGCACGCTCAGCGTGCCTTCGCCATCGTGATTGTTGATGATGATCGGCAAGTAGATCACCAGCACGATCAGCCAGAGGCCGATAATCGCCCGGATCCCGTCCCGCCAGCGGGCGTCTCCGCGGTCGCTTTCGGCGGCGGTTGAAAGCATCGCCGGCCGGTTCGCTTGCCAGTGTTTCAGATCGCCCCCGCATACAGAACGCATTGGCGACAGAGAAGCGGAAACAATGCGCGTGTTCAATCGCGCAGGGACAAAGTCCTCGTATCGCGCGACGAAGGTGCGGCTTGCTTGCAGCACTGTCCCGATTCGCTTATTTTGCGGCGCGATTACGGGGGTCGGTCGATGACCGTGATGCAGGGGTCCATTGCCGCTACCGGCGCAGTCCGGCAGCGTCCGTCCGCTTTATGGACGGCGTTCGGCACTCTGTGCGCGATCGAGGCGATGGTGCTCCTCGTCTATTGCGGCTCGCAGATCATGCTCGGCAAATTCCCCGCCGAGACGCTCGTCCTGACCGGCGTCGTCATGGTGCTGGGCGATACGCTGTGCGACCTGCCGCTCCTCGTCGCGCTGATCGCTTCGGAACGGCTGCAGCCCCGGTTGCGCTGGACGCTGATGTTTTTCGGTGTGCTCGTCGTGACGATCGCGCAATCCTTCTTCGATACGCAGGCGCGCACCTGGACGGGGCTGCGCAACCCCTACAGCCAGCCATTCCGCGAAGGGGTGATCCACGCCTTCCCGATCAACTTCTACGCCAACATGATGTGGGTGGGGCTGATCGCCATGCAGCAGGCTTATTATTCGCTGCGTGCCCGCACCGACGAGCTGTTCGCGGCGCGCGCCAGCGAGCGCGCGACCCAACTCGCGGCGCTGCGTTTCCAGCTCAATCCGCACTTCCTGTTCAACGCGCTCAATGCCCTGTCGAGCCTCGTCGTCATCGGCCGTGCCGCGCAGGCCGAGGAGATGATCGGCCGCCTGTCCGGCTTCCTGCGCGCGACACTGGGCGCTCGTGAAGGGGCGATGGTCCGCTTGGAAGACGAGTTCGAGACGATCGAGGCCTATCTCGACGTCGAGCGGGTGCGCTTCGATGATCGGCTGGAGACGCGGATCGATCTGCCTGCCGATCTGCGCTGCGCCCAGGTGCCGCCCTTCCTGCTCCAGCCGCTGGTCGAGAATGCGATGAAATATGGTGTCGCCCCGGCGCGGCGGCCGGTGATCGTCGAGATCGCCGCCGCGATCGAGGATGGCGAGCTGTGGCTCACCGTGCGCGACGACGGTGAGGGGGCCGAGGGGGTGTGCGGCGGCGGCGGTGTCGGCCTGGCGAACATCCGCGAGCGGCTGTCGCTCAGCTACGGCGTCGCCGCTCGGCTGGAGGCCGGTCCCGAGCCGCACGGAGGGTATCGCGCGCTCGTCCGCCTGCCGTTCGTCAGCCGGGCCGAACCGATCCGGCACGAGGCCGTGCTGGCCGCCTGACCAGCGGCACGCCGGCGATCAGGGTGGTGAGGGTGAAGGCGAAGCCGACCAGCCCGTCCGAAAAATAGGCCGAGGCGAGGCGGAAGATCACCGCCTCGATCGCGAAGAGGATCGCCACCATCGCAACATAGCGACGCTTCCAGCCGATACGGCGGGCAGGGCGTTCGGCCTGGAGCAGCCTGCGCACCTCGGCGACCTGCAGGGGCGTGAAGCCCGCCGCGACGATCCGTGCCTGTTCGGCAGACGGCAGCCGATCGCCCCGGCGGCGGAGCAGCACGGCGAACCGGCGCAGCGCCTCCAGTCGCGGATCGGCCAGGCGGTTGGCCGGCTCGATCCCGAAGATGCGTGCGATCCACCGGCCGCGCGGGCTGTCGCCGTGAAGACTGGACACCCGGTCGCGGCGCGAGGCCAGCAGGACGTCGCGCTCCACGCGGGCCAGCAGCGCGCCGGCGGGCACCGGCGCCGAGACCGCGAAGCGCGGGATCCAGACCAGTTCGTGGGAGCGGGTGTCGACGTAGGCCATGATCGGTTCCGGTTGCGGGCCGGGCGGGATGCGCGGCGCTGGTCACGCATCTTCCCTGCCGTTCCGGCGGCCGTCTGTCGGGTATTTCGCGATCAACCCGCCATGGCGTTCGGCGGTTCGGCGAAGGGGCCTGTCCGCACGACGAAGGTCGAAACCGCGACTTCGTCGCACGGCGCGCGGCCTCGATCGGCACTGGCCAAAAAAATGGCCACCCGACGCGATCGTCGGATGGCCATTTCCCCCGGTGACGAAAGGATCAGCGCGCGATCGGCGCCGCCGCGGCCGCATTGCTCGGCAGACCGCCGAGCTGGGTGACGAGCTTGGTATAGGCGTCGAGATAGGCGAGCACGATCACCTGGCCGATCGCGGTATCCTGGTAGCCGCCACCGCCCGCCGCCGCGAAGCCGCCCCACCAGCCTCCGCCGCCACCGGCGCCGAAGGAGAGGTCGGACTTGCGGTAATAGCCTTCGGTCAGTGCCTGCTCCTCGGTGGTGCGGGCGTTTACGAGGCTGAGCGTGACGTTCGCTTCCTTCTTGTTGATGCTGATGCCGCCCAGCACCGAGCCGAAGCCGTGGCCCATCAGGCCGCCGAGCGCGCCGCCGATGGCGTTGCCGCCCGAATGGTTGTTGCCGGACACGATGTCGGGCTGGAGAAAATAGTCGGCCGCTTTGACCTGACCCTTGCCGAGGTTGGAGCCGGACTGGAGCTCGCCGGAATCGGCCATGGCGCGCTCCATGTTGCGGCTCGCCATCGCGCGGCCGCGATTGACCATCGTGAAGCAGCCGGATTGCGCGATGAACACCTTCAGGATCGCCTCGGGGCTGCCGAGATTATATTCGCGCCACCACTGGGTGTCCGGCTCGACGATCGCGACGGAGCCGAGGCTGCGCGTGCAGTGCGGAATGTCCTGCGTGCCGCTCGCCTGCGCCTTGCGGCCGGAGGAGGGATCGGCGGCGGCCGGCGAGGCGGCCAGCATGGCGGTGGCGGTGGACATGGCGACGGTTACGCGGATCGACTTGAACATCATGGAGAATGGCCCCTGTCTGCGGCCGCGCTCCCGTACGCGACCGGGCGGCATGGTAGGCCCGCCATGCCGCCCGGCGCGCGTGCAGCGACGGAAGTGCAGCCCCGCGCGACGAAGAAGCGGGATGCGCTTCACCGCAGCGCCGGCACGGATGATCGGTGGATGGGCGCAAGGATTGCGTCGCGTGCCGGCAGGTGGGTAAGGATCGTGCCTTATTCGATTGAGGGATTGGAGGATTTCGATGGGCAAGCTGTTCAAGAGCCTGATGTGCGCGGCGCTGGTATCGGGTGTCGCGATGCCGGCGATGGCCGCGTCGGACACAAGCGTGCTGGTGGTCGATTTCGACCAGCTGCTGTCCAACTCGGCGGCGGCGCAGAGCGGCACCACGCAGCTGCGCGCCAAATACGATCCGCAGACGGCGTCGACGCGCACCGCCTACACGTCGGCGGTGCAGGCCTACAACACGCAGGCCGCGGCCGCGAAGCAGGCCAAGGCGGGCACGCCGCCGTCGCCCGCACTCCAGCAGGCGGCGCAGCGCGTCGAGCAGGTCGAGCAGCAGGCGCAGGCGCTCAACCAGCAGATCAACCAGGCGGCCGCCTATGTGCGCCAGCAGATCCTCGACCATGTCCGCCCGATCGCCGAGCAGATGCGCGCCGAGCGCAAGGCCTCGGTGGTGATCTCGAAGAGCGCGGCGCTGGCGAGCGATCCCAATGCCGACATCACCAGCACGCTGATCCAGCGCCTCAACAGCAGCTTCCCGCAGCCCAGCATCACCCCGCCGCAGCAGCCGGCCGCCGCCGCGCCGGCCAAGTAAGGCGCGCGCTTCCGTTCATCGCTCGATCATGCCGCGCGGCCCAGGTGCCGTGCGGCACGATCCGCCTGGCTTCGGGACTCCCTGAACGGGCGCCTTGCTGCTAGGCGGGCGCCTGTCATGCGATCGTCATCTGAAGGCTGGGGTTGATGGGCCAGGCACAGGGCCGGCATTACGGAATGGACTGGTTGCGGATTGGGGCGTTCCAGCTCCTGATCCTCTATCATGTCGGCATGGCGTTCGTGCCGTGGGACTTTCAGGTGAAGGTCGCCCAACCCCCCGTGGCGTCCGCAACGGCGCTGATGATGCTGACCAGCCCTTGGCGCCTCTCCCTGCTTTTCGCGGTGTCCGGCTATGCCAGCGCGGCGCTGTTCGCGCGAGAGAGAGGCGGGGTGGGGGCCTTCTTTCGATCCCGCCTCGCGCGGCTCGGCATCCCCCTGCTGTTCGGCATGGCCGTGCTGGTGACGCCGCAGCCGTGGATCTGGCTGATCACGCATTATGGCTATCAGGCGGGTTTCGGGCACTTCCTGCTGCACGATTATTACAGCTTCCGGTCGATCGATGGCGTGATCGTGCCGACCTGGATGCACCTGTGGTTCGTCGCCTATCTGATCGGCTATACCGCCTTGCTCTGCCTGGTGCTGATGCTGCCGCAACGGGTGTGCGATGCCGGGCGCTGGCTCGCGGAGCGGTTTCTGGGCGGGCCGCTGCTGCTGCCGCTGGGCGTCGCCTTCGTCTATTATGCGCGCGCCTCCTTCGATGCGGGGTGGGAGGACAACCACCTGCTGCTCACCGACTGGAGCGCGCACGCCCATTATCTGCCGATGTTCCTGTTCGGGTACATGCTGCGGGGTTCCGAGCAGATCCGGGCGGCGATCGCGCGCTGGTGGCCGGTCGCGGCGGTGCTGGCCGTCGCGGGCTATGCGGTACTCGCCTGGTTCGAGCTGCGTTTCGGTCTCACCATCGCACCGCGCCGCTTCTGGGCGCTGCACGGCTGGGCGCAGTCGGCCGAGGCGTGGGGCGCGATGATCGCGCTGATCGGCATCGCCGACCGCTTCTGGAACGTCGATCATCGCTGGCGGCCGATGCTGGCCGAGGCGGTGTTCCCCTTCTACCTGATCCACCAGACGATCATCATCGTCGTCGGCTACTGGATGATGGGATCGGGGATCGCACCGCTGCCCGCCTTCCTGCTGCTCGTCGCGGCGACGATGGCGGGGTGCTGGGCCTTCTATCTTGCGGGACGCGAGGTGCGCTGGCTCCGCCCGCTGATCGGGCTGAAGGCCGGGCCGCGCGATCGACCTGTCCCGCTCGCGCGGCCTGCGATGTAGTGCAACCGGCGGTCGAGTGGCCTCGACCGCCGTCGCCGGTGCAGGTCAGACCCGACCGAGCAGTACCAGGATGATCAGGATGATCAGGATCAGGCCGAGGCCACCCGAGGGGCCGTAGCCCCAGGCGCGGCTATAGCCCCAGCTCGGCAGCGCGCCGACCAGCATGAGGATCAGAATGATGATCAGAATCGTGCCGAGCATGACGCCCTACTCCTGTATATTTGTATCGGCGCGGAAACGGACGGCGAGGCGATCCGGTTCCTCGCGGCACTTCAAGATGCAGGGATTGCAGCGGAAATCGCTTGCAGCGGCGCGTGTCGGCCATCATCGCCTATGGCCATGCTGAAACGCGCTCTCTCCGCCTGCCTATTGCTCGCGCTGCTCGCCGCCGCGGCACCGCCCCGGCCGATCCGCGTGGAGATCGATACGGACATCGGGCCGATTGTCGTCGAGGTCGATACCCGCCACGCGCCGGTGACCGCCGGCAATTTCCTCGCCTATGTCGATCAGCACCGCTTCGACCAGATGACCTTTTACCGCGCGGCCCGCGCCGACCAGCGGCCGAAGGAAGGCTTCGTGCAGGGCGGCACCAACAACATGATGACCCGCGTGCTGAAGCCGATCCGTCACGAGCCGACCAGCGTCACCGGTCTCCACCATGTCGACGGCACGCTGTCGATGGCGCGCGACGATCCGGGCACGGCGACGGGCGACTTCTTCATCGTGGTGGGCGACGGCCGCTATCTCGACGCGACGCGCAAGGATCCGGGCTACGCCGCCTTCGGCCATGTCGTGAGCGGGATGCCGCTGGTGCGCCGGATGCTGGCGGCGAAGACCTATCCGGGCGGCTGGTCGAAGGAGACGGCGGGGCAGCAGATGGTGAAGCCGGTTCGCATCGTCTCGGCGCGGCGGGTGCCTTAGGCGGCCTCGTCCCGCAGCAGCCCGCGCACGCGTTCGGCCAGGTCGGCGGCGCGGAACGGCTTTGCGAGGCGGGGCAGGTCGGGCGCCACATCCTCGTCGGCATAGCCCGATACCAGCAGCACGCGGGCGTCTGCCACGCGCTTGCGAATGGCGCGGGCCAGCTCGGCGCCGGTGATGCCGGGCATCAGATGATCGGTGACGACGATATCGAACGCCGTGCCGGCCTCGACCAGCCGCAACGCCTCCTCGCCGGAGCGCGCGTGGATGATGTCGAAGCCCAGTTCCTCCAGCATGTGCGCGGTAGTGGCACGGACGAGATCCTGGTCGTCGACCAGCAGCACGGTGCCCGCGATCGCCGGCTGCGGTTCCTCGTCGATCCGGAGTTCGACCACCAGCGGCCGGGCCGAGACGGGCAGCCACAGCGCCACCTCGGTGCCGGCGCCCGGCATACTGTCCAGTGCCATCGCGCCGCCGAGCTGGTGCATCAGGCCATGGACCATCGACAGGCCGAGGCCGGTGCCGCCGCTCTCGCTCTTGGTCGAATAGAAAGGCTCGACCGCGCGGCGGCGCGTCTCCTCGTCCATGCCGGTGCCGGTGTCGGCCACCGTGATGCGGACGTAGCTGCCGGCGATCAGATCGGCATGGCCTTGCGCGACATCCTCGCTGGCGGCCGAAATGGTCAGGCGACCGCCGTCGGTCATCGCGTCGCGCGCGTTCACCGCGAGGTTGAGCAGCGCCATCTCGATCTGGTTGCGATCGGCGAAGGCCGGCGGCAGCGGATCCGGCGCGTCGATGGTGAGCGCGATGCGGGGGCCGAGCGTGGTGCCGATCAGCGGCCCGATCTCGATCAGCAGGGCGGCGACGTCGATCGGATGCGGTTCCAGCGGCTGGCGGCGCGCGAAGGCGAGCAGCCGCTGGACGAGCGCCCGCGCCCGGTCAGCGCTTTCGAGAGCGCCCGCGATCAGCCGCCGCTCGCGCTCGTCACCCAGCCCCTTGCGATGGAGCAGATCGAGGCTGCCCATGATCGGCGTCAGCAGATTGTTGAAATCATGCGCAACGCCGCCGGTCAGCTGGCCCATCGCCTCCAGCTTCTGCGACTGTCGCAAGGCCTCCTGCGCGTGGATCAGCTCGGTGGTGCGCTGCTCGACCCGCTGCTCCAGCGTGGCGGCGAGATCGCGCAGTTCCTCTTCCATCCGCTTGCGATCGGTCATGTCGATCGATACGCCGGCGAGCGAAAGGGGGGTGCCGTCCGGCGCATAGGAAGGCTGTGCGCGTATGCCGATCCAGCGCGTCTCGCCCGCGGGCGTAATCAGGCGATATTCGATGTCATAGTCGGCGCCGTCGGCGAGGCTCCGCGCGATCGCCGCCTGCACCCGCTCGCGATCGTCGGGGTGGATGGCGGCGTGCAGATCGGCATAGGTGAAGTCCTCGGCCGGATCGCGGCCGAAATTGAGCCGGCAGGTTTCGCTGGTGGTCAGTTCGCCGGTCGGGAGGGAGTAACTCCAAACGCCCATCCGTCCGGCCGAAACGGCGAGCGCGCGCTGGCGGTCGCTTTCCTGCACCGACTCGATCAGGCGGATATTCTCGAGCGCGGTCGCCGCCGATCGGGCCAACGCCTCCAGCCGCTCGATCGTCTCGGCAGCGTGATCGCGCACGTCCGACCAATAAGCGCCGATCGCGGCGACGGGGCGGGGCGCACCGACCGGCACCATCACCAGGCTGCGGACGAAGGTGGGGGCGTAGGCTGCCTGGGGAATACGCTCGTCCAGCCGGATGTCGGGGATGGCGACCGTCTGGCGGTTCATCATCGCCCAGCCGGAAATGCAGTTGGCCATCGGAAAGCGCTGGCCGGTCCACAGCGCACCCACCGCGTCCTCGGCGGCATAATGGCAGAATTCGCCATCGCGCAGCACCACGGCGATGCCCTCGGCCCCCGCGATTTCGCGCGCGGTTGTGCGTAGCACGTCGACCGCCGCCTTCATCGAACGCGCCGTCGCCAGCCGCTCGCCGGCCGCGATCAGGCGCGACCAGGCGGCGTGATGCGAACCCGGATCCGTGCTGACGCCGTTCATCAAACCCGCTGCCTCATTTGCTCCCCCGGAGCTCAGGGAGGCGGTAGCACGCCGGATATTAGCAGACTCTTAGCCATTCGTCGCAAGCTCCGATCAGCGGACGGCGGCATCTTTCTCGGTCGGCTTCGGCGCCGGGTGGAACCCGAGGTGCATAGTAAAGAGCGCTCGGCATTGTCCTCGGGCTGCAATTCTGGAGCGGAATAAATCAGATAAATACGCGATATCGCAGCATTTTTGTCTCGAAAATCGACCTCAATACTATCGTTGTCATCGAGCGCGCGCCGTCCCGCGCCGCTACAAGGCCCTCAGTACGGCGGGACTCGCATCCTGAAGAGGTGGAGTCTCGCGTGGACGGGCGGTGCCGCAACGAACCGGCGCCGGCCAAGAGGAGCAATAGATGGCGACGCTGATCGAGACCCCCCTGACCGAGACCGCACCGGATCCGGCAACGCCGCCCACCCGCCACCGCGCGCTGCTCGCCTGGGTCGCGGAGATGGCGGCGCTGACCAAGCCCGATGCGATCCGCTGGTGCGATGGCTCGGAGGCCGAGTGGAACGAGCTGACCGCGCAGATGGTCGAGGCCGGCACGCTGACCCCGCTCGATCCCGCCAAGCGGCCTAACAGCTTCTACGCCCGATCGGATCCGCGCGACGTCGCCCGCGTCGAGAGCCGTACCTTCATCTGCTCGGAAGACGAGGCGGATGCCGGCGCGACCAACAACTGGGCGGACCCGAAGGAGATGCGCGCGACGCTCGATCCGCTGTTCGACGGCTGCATGCGCGGGCGCACCATGTACGTGGTGCCGTACTGCATGGGGCCGATCGGTTCGGACAAATCGGCGATCGGCGTCGAGCTTTCGGACAGCCCTTACGTGGTCGTCTCGATGAAGATCATGACCCGCATGGGGAGCCAGGCGCTCGACATGTTGGGTGATGACGGCTTCTTCGTGAAGTGCGTGCACACGGTCGGAATGCCGCTGGTCGATGGCGCCAAGGACGTGGCCTGGCCGTGCAACGAGACCAAATATATCGTCCATTATCCCGAGACGCGCGAGATCTGGTCCCACGGCTCGGGCTATGGCGGCAACGCCTTGCTCGGCAAGAAATGCTTCGCGCTGCGTATCGCCAGCGTGATGGCGCGCGACAATGGCTGGCTCGCCGAGCATATGTTGATCCTCAAGCTCACCAGCCCCGAGCAGAAGACCCATTACGTCGCCGCCGCCTTCCCGAGCGCCTGCGGCAAGACCAACATGGCGATGCTGGAGCCGACCATCCCCGGCTGGAAGGCCGAGACGATCGGCGACGATATCGCCTGGATGCGCTTCGGCAAGGATGGGCGCCTCTATGCGGTGAACCCGGAGGCCGGCTTCTTCGGCGTCGCGCCGGGCACCGGCGTCAAGACCAACAAGAACGCCATCGACACGCTGACCGGCAACTGCATCTTCACTAACACCGCGCTGACCGACGACGGCGACATCTGGTGGGAGGGCATGACCGATGCGCCGCCGGCCGTCGGCATGACCGACTGGCAGGGCAATCGCTGGGATCCCTCGTCCGGCAAGCCCGCCGCGCACCCCAATGCCCGCTTCACCGCGCCGGCCGACCAGTGCCCGTCGATCGCGGGCGAGTGGGAAGACCCGGCCGGCGTACCGATCTCGGCGATCCTGTTCGGCGGCCGTCGCGCGACGGCGGTGCCGCTCGTCACCGAGGCGTTCGATTGGCAGCACGGCGTCTATCTCGCCGCCAACATCGCGTCGGAAGGCACGGCGGCGGCCGAGAACAAGGTCGGCGAGCTGCGCCGCGATCCCTTCGCGATGCTGCCTTTCTGCGGCTACAACATGGCGGATTACCTCCGCCACTGGCTGCGCATCGGCAAGGAGGCGGCGTCGGACCCGACGCAGCTGCCGCGCATCTATCTGGTCAACTGGTTCCGCAAGGGCGCCGACGGCAAGTTCCTGTGGCCGGGCTTCGGCGACAACTCGCGCGTCCTGAAATGGATCGTCGAGCGGATCGAGGGGCAGGCCGAGGCGGTCGACACGCCGATCGGCCATGTGCCGACGCCAGCTTCGCTCGATCTCTCGGGCATCGATCTGGCGCCCGAGAAGCTGGCAGAACTGCTGCGCGTCGATGCCGAAGTGTGGCGTGAGGAGGCGAGCCTCGCCGCGCGCGACCTCGCCAAGCTTGGCGACCGCGTTCCGCACGCGATCAACGACGAGCAGGCGAAGCTCGAGCAGAGGCTCGGCGCGGCGGCGTGACACCCTGAAGCCCCTCTCGGCGGGGAGGGGCTTGAAAGTATTTCCATCTGGCGCGGCGCGGCGAAGCCGCTATAGGCCGCCGCAGAGGGGGCGGCGCAAGCTGGTCCCTCGCGATCGCGCCGGGCCCCTCGGGCTAAT